>DATIAI010000760.1:0-2472 GCA_035458065.1 Algoriphagus sp.
GAAGTTTACCAGCAAGAAACTGTTGAAACTGATTCTCGAAAATCCACAGGAAAGCAGAAAGGAATGGCTGAAGATGATTTTTGAATATCATGCAGAGTTCAATAAACGATCAGGTGATTTGCAGTTTTGGACTCATGAAAATCATGCAATTGAACTCTTAAAGCCAGAAATGATCGTAAGCCGAATGACCTATATCCATGAAAATCCAGTACGTGCAGGAATAGTTGAAAAACCAGAAGATTACCTTTATTCCAGCGCAAGGAATTATTCGGGGATCATTGGATTAATTGATGTTGATTATTGGTGATATTTAGTCAAAAGCCAATTAAAAATTGGTTAGAATATTAGGGTGTTTTGCAAACTACCCTCTCCTACTCAAAATTAAAGGCATATTTTCAAAGGCCCATTTTGACAAATTCTGAATATGAGGTAAAAGTGACTTACCGATCGCAGTGATTTCATATTCCACTCTTGGCGGCACTTCCGGAAAGATTGTTCGTTTGACAAGACCATCCGACTCCAAAGTCCGCAGAGTCACTGTCAGCATTTTTTGGGAAACATCCGGTATGGCTTTACTCAATTCATTGAATCGGAGCTTTTCCTCCTCTCCCAAAATCAGAAGGATGAGGATTGACCATTTGTCTCCAAACCTGTCCAAAACATTTCGAATAGGACAGGCTCCATCGGTTCCCCTAAATTTTTCCAATTTATTTTCTTTCATAATTCATTGGTTATCAACATTTCTAACCTCTAAGTAAGCCTCTCACTTGGAGGTTCCTTCTTTTTTTTCTGATAAATGAGGATGAATTTTGAATGCTTACTAAAAGAGAGTAACAATCTTTTAAAGAGTAAATTTATACCTAAAAAATCGAAAAATCATGAAAAAGATCTTAATCACCGGAGCCAACGGTAACTATGGAAAATCTACCATTGACTTCCTTTTGAAAAAAGGCCTAAATGCCAATCAGCTGGTTGGATTGGTAAGGAATGCTGAAAAGGGGGCTGAATTGAAAAATTTGGGAATTGAAGTAAAAATCGGTGATTATGAAAATTATAATTCGATGATCGAGGCCTTTCAGGGAATTGAAAAAGTACTGCTAATCTCCGGAACTGATGTGGCAAACCGCACCAAGCAACACGAAAACGTCATCAAAGCCGCTAAGGAAAGCGGAGTAAGGCATATCATCTACACAAGCATTGAAAGGAAAAATGAGTCTGAAACTTCACCTTTGGCATTTGTATCGATCACCCATCTTGCAACTGAAAAATTGCTTAAGGAGAGTGGATTAAACTATACCATCCTACGGAATACGCTTTACGTGGATTTTATCCCAATGTTCCTTGGAGAAAAAGTATTGGAAACAGGAATCTACCTTCCCGCAGCTGATGGAAAAGCAGGTTTTGCACTAAGAAGCGAAATGGCAGAGGCCACCGCAAACATTCTTGCAAGCGGGGGACATGAATCCAAAGAATACCATTTTTCCAGTGCTGAAAATGTATCCTTCAGTGAAATCGCCTCCATCTTAAAAGAAATATCTGGCAAAGAAGTTTCTTACTTCAGCCCTGATGTGGCAACCTTTTCCAAGACCTTGCTCGATGCTGGTGTTCCCGGAGAGGCGGTTGCAATATTGGGTGGGTTTGCGGCTGGAATCGCAGCAGGTGAACTGGAAAACTCTTCAAATGACCTGGAAATTCTTCTGGGGAGAAAACCTACCAATGTGAAGGATTTCCTGAGCTCCGTTTACAGACAAGAATTAGAAAAAAGATTAATTTGAGATTCAAGAAAAAGCCTCGGACCCCAAATCAGAGGCTTTTGCTTTTTGAATCAAAAATCACACCTCTGCCTTTGTAGTTTGGTTTCTACCACCAATTACTTTTCACCCCTCATCCTTGGTGGTTTTGACCAGGCCAATGCCAGCTATAAAAAATAATAAGCCCAATGATCCAAATACAATCATTTGTTTCATGTCTGCTGATTCATTGGCAAATGTGACAGCTGCATAAATAAGCCCTACTATGCCCAAAATTGTAAGTATGGCTCCGAAAATTCTTTTTAAGTTCATAGGTAAGATATATTACAATTCAAAGGTATCCACAATCATGCCAGCAAGAATAAGTTGAAGAGGATCGATCCCTCCTGAGCGCAGTCATCTATTTTCCTTCTCAAATTCAATTTTCACAACACGCCAAAAAACCTGCATGGTGGGAGTTTGGACCAGCGCCTCCTCGCCTACCTGCTTTTTTAGCAGGGCTTGAGCAATGGGTGAGTTACAATCACACGCAGGAACCCAGAATCGATCCGGCATTTCTGCGGGTTAGCAAGGGAAACTTGCTCGGGCCGGAAAGTCCGCAACTTACCAGAAACGGAAATTCCCTGGAGATCACTTGGTCAGACAACTCCGCAGAAGGCATGGCCCAGGCATCAGACGAGACGTTCATCCTGTGCTATTGCCCAGAGGAAGAAAAACACAT
>DATIAI010000761.1:0-2081 GCA_035458065.1 Algoriphagus sp.
CGGAGGAAATCCTGAGCCAAGCCAGTGCTGTGGAAGTCTTTCACAACTTTACCTTGATGCATGATGACATCATGGATCAGGCGCCACTGAGAAGAGGAAAAGCTACCGTCCATGAAAAATGGAATGCCAACATTGCCATCCTTTCCGGAGATGTGATGCTCGTAAGAGCCTATGATCTGTTGCTGGCCACTGACTCCAAATTGCTACCTGAGGTCATCCGACTATTTAATAAAACAGCGGCTGAAGTATGCGAAGGACAGCAGTTTGACATGAATTTCGAAAAATTCGGAACCGTACACGAGGACGAATACCTCAATATGATCCGGCTTAAAACTGCCGTTTTATTGGGATTTGCCCTCCAGCTCGGAGCTATCCTAGCTGGGGCTGAAAATGGGGATGCACAGAAACTCTATGATTTCGGTGTTAACATCGGAGTAGGATTTCAGCTCAAAGATGACCTGCTCGATGTCTTTGCAGATCAGACAAAATTCGGAAAGCAAGTTGGTGGGGATATCATTTCCAACAAAAAAACCTTCCTCTTGATCAAAGCTCTGGAACTGGCTAAAGGAAATGAAGCAGAGGAGCTGAACTATTGGCTTTCCTTGAAAGAATTTGACAAGGTAGAAAAAGTAAGAGCAGTCCGTGGTCTTTACGAAAAACTTGGAATCAAATCTCTGACTGAGGCAAAGATGGAATCCTTTTTCAAAGCTGGTTTCACGCAGCTAGAAGGCATTCACGCCACCAATAAGGAATACTATCAGGCGTTGTACGCTATCACTCAAGACCTGGTCCACCGGGAAAAGTAAGCCATGGAATTATCACTGACGACTATCATCATCGGGGTCACTGCGATCACGAGTATTCTTGCATTCAACCGATACGAAATGCTGGACCGCTGGATGTTTATGCCGTATCGCATCAAAAACCGCGGGCAGTGGGATCGGTTCATCCTCTCTGGCTTTATCCACAAAGATTACATCCACCTTCTGTTCAACATGTTCACCTTTTACTTCTTCGGAGGGGTGGTGGAAATGTTCCTGAGCTACACCTTTGGAGTAATGGTTGGTGGAATTTTGTTTGTGGCATTTTACCTTTTAGGAATTATCATTTCGGATATCCCTACTTACCTCAAGTTTAAAAAAGACAGTCACTACCGTGCACTCGGAGCTTCCGGAGGCACCGCGGCTACTGTTTTTGCAAGTATCGTGATCATGCCGCTTTCAGACATTTGTCTGTTTGGAATCATCTGTTTGCCCGGATTCATTTTAGGTGTACTTTTTCTGATTTATTCTTATGTGAAAGGGCAAAAAGGACAGGACAACATTAATCACGATGCCCACCTTTATGGGGCAATTTTTGGGATTGTATTTATTCTGATCTTATCGCCTTCGAGCGCCGGGATGTTTGTGGAGCAAATCAGAGATTTCAGATTATTCTAAAGCAAAAGGCCTCCGGATTTCTCCAGAGGCCTTTTGGTTACTTTTTGATTTCCAGTTTCGTTCGCATTTCCTCGATATTGAGGATTCTGGAGATCTGTTCTTTCTCCAATTTTTTAAACCTTGCCAACTGCACATCGATCTTCTCGGTCAACTCTTGCCTTACCTCTACTGCTCCATCGGTTGGTTTGTAGTCCCCGTTTCCGACAACTGAGTTCAGGTGGGCCAATTTGTTATTCAGACGAATCGGGAAGTTCAATGGATCTTGACCACTTCGGTTTTTGGTTTGGTAGAGGGTTTCCTCGATTTCCTGCATTTCGGCTTTGATCGCGTCCAGGTTTTCAGGCTTTGTTTCCAAAGAGTCCAACTCTGATCGATAAGCACGGATCAACTTTATGGTTTCGTGTGTTTCGGTGAGTTTATTTCTCACACCCAAAAGAAAGTCGTATTGAGCCACCAAGTCTTCTTGAGTGGATTCATATCTAGGGTCAGCAAGGACTTTGAAACTTTGCTCCTGGGCTTGACCATCCAAAGTCATCCGGACTTTGTAGGTCCCGGGTACAACTTTTGGGCCGCGAAGATTTGCAGCCCACATGATCAGACTGTCGAAACCGACAGCATTTTCTACTCTGAGATTCCAGTTGA
>DATIAI010000762.1:0-7835 GCA_035458065.1 Algoriphagus sp.
TATGTGGCGACTGTAGAAGTAATCGCACTGTTGGGGCTTCGTCCCAAATTCGTTGATGTCTTGCCTGATACCTATGAGCTCGATCCTGCAGGATTGGAAAAAGCACTGGGGCCAAAGGTTATCGGTATCGTACCAGTTCATCTTTACGGTCAGTGTTCTAATATGGAATACCTTGTGGATTTTGCCCAAAAACACAAGCTGAAAATAATTGAAGATACTGCTCAGGCAATTGGAGCCGTCTATACTTTTTCGGATGGCAGAAAAGCACAGGCAGGAACTATTGGAGATGTCGGGACAACTTCCTTTTTCCCATCCAAAAACTTGGGATGTTACGGCGATGGAGGTGCGATGTTTACCAATGATCCCCTTCTTGCAGAAAAGCTCAGAGTGATCGCTAACCATGGCCAAAAAAAGAAATATTACCATGATTCAATTGGTGTAAATTCCCGTTTGGATACCCTTCAGGCAGCTATATTAAGAATTAAACTGAAGCATTTGGACAGCTATTCTTCCTCAAGAAATGAAGTGGCCGACAGGTATGATCAGGCATTTTTGAATCACCCGAATATTAAGACTCCAAAAAGAGCGGCAAATTCAACCCATGTTTTTCACCAGTATACGATTCAGGTTGAAGGTGCATCCAGGGATGATTTGAAGAATTTTCTTCAGCAAAATGGTGTGCCATCTATGGTCTATTATCCGGTACCCCTTCATTTGCAACAAGCCTATTTGCAATATGGGTATCAGCAGGGTGAATTTCCGGTGGCTGAAAGCCTCTGTAAAAAAGTACTATCTCTTCCTATCCACACGGAAATGGAACCAGAGCAACAAGAATATATCATTGAAGCAATCAAGAGCTTTTTCAATAGATGAAAGAATACTATGCGCATGAATCAGCCTTTATCGATGAGGGTTGTGAGATCGGCAAAGGGACCAAAATCTGGCATTTTTCACATGTTATGTCCAATTGTAAGCTTGGAGAAAACTGTAATATCGGACAGAATGTAGTGATTTCTTCTGAGGTGGTCTTGGGGAATAATGTGAAAGTCCAAAACAACGTGTCTATCTACACCGGAGTCACCTGCGATGATGATGTGTTTTTAGGCCCATCGATGGTATTCACCAATGTAACCAATCCCAGAAGTGCCGTTAACCGAAGGGGCCAGTACTCCAAAACCCATGTGGGAAGAGGAGCTTCTATAGGAGCCAATGCCACAATTGTCTGCGGACATGACATTGGTGAATTTGCCTTCATCGGAGCAGGGGCAGTGGTGACCAAAACCATCCCCGCCTATGCATTGGTAGTAGGAAACCCTTCTCGTCAGATCGGATGGATGAGCGAATACGGTCATAAATTGGTGTTTGATCAAAATGGGATAGCAAGCTGCCCTGAGTCGGGTGAAAAATACCAACTTATATCCGGGACTGTTTCAAAAATAAAATAAGCAATTAAAGGTTTCTCAATTATTGAGAAATGGAGACCTGTAAGATTGACTTCAACTAAATAGAGAATGAAATATTTTGCATTAATAGGCGCCGCTGGGTACATCGCTCCCCGTCATATGAAAGCTGTCAAGGATACAGGGAATAAGCTTTTGGCGGCTTATGATAAGTTTGACAGTGTCGGCGTGATGGACAGCCATTTTCCTGATGCCGATTTTTTCACTGAGTTTGAGAGATTTGACCGCCACGTGGAAAAGTTGAAGAGGACTGAAAACCGGATAGATTATGTGAGCATTTGTTCACCAAATTACCTCCACGATTCACATATCCGATTTGGGCTAAGAGTTGGAGCAGATGTAATCTGTGAAAAGCCTTTGGTATTGAACCCTTGGAACATCGAGGCTCTTTCTGAGGTAGAAAAAGAACATGGAAAAAAGGTTTTTAATATCCTTCAGCTCAGACTTCACCCCTCCATCGTAGCTCTAAAGGAGCGTATCGCAAACGGGCCTAAAAACAAGATTTACGACATAGATTTGAGCTATATCACCTCACGGGGACACTGGTACTATACTTCCTGGAAAGGAGACCAAAGCAAATCAGGGGGGATTGCTACAAATATTGGAGTTCATTTTTATGATATGCTGACTTGGGTCTTTGGGCCAGTCAAAACCAACCATGTACATATTCATTCCCATGATCGTGCTGCTGGATATTTGGAGCTTGAAAAAGCCCGGGTGAGGTGGTTTTTGAGCATCAACGCAGATACCCTTCCCGATTCAATCAAGGCCAAAGGAGGAAGAACTTTCCGTTCTCTTTCCATGGAAGGGGAAGAGATCGAGTTTAGCGACGGTTTTACTGAGCTCCACACCCACAGCTACCAGCACATTTTGGAGGGAAATGGTTTTGGTTTGGAAGAAGCCATGAGCAGTATCCAATTGGTCCATGATATCCGACACATGAAACCCATGGGTCTCGTGGGTGAGTATCATCCATATGCCAAACAAGCATTGGCGAAACATCCCTTTGACAATTAATTAAAATATAGAATATGGAATTGAAAGATTCAAAAGTCCTTGTCATTGGCGGGGCTGGATTTATCGGAAGTTTTGTTGTTTCCGAACTTTTAAAAGAACCAATAGCGGAAGTTGTGGTATATGACAATTTTGCAAGAGGTCAAAAAGATTATCTGAAAGAACAGTTGAAAGATCCCCGTTGCAGTATTTTCCCAATCGGTGGTGATGTAAGGGAAATCGATATTCTTGACACTGCAATGCATGGAAAAGATTATGTGATTTGTCTGGCAGCGATGTGGCTGCTACACTGTAAGGATTATCCAAGAACTGCCTTTGAAGTAAATATTGCGGGGACATTCAATGTCCTTGAGGCTTGTGTGAAGCATAAGATCAAAAAATTAATCTGGTCATCTTCAGCATCTGTTTATGGTGATGCAGTCGAATTGCCGATGACTGAATCTCATCCCTTTAACAACAAGAATTTTTACGGTGCCACAAAGATTGCCGGTGAGGCTATGGCTACTGCATTTCACGACCGTTATGGACTTCAAGTGATCGGATTGCGCTACATGAATGTGTATGGTCCTCATCAGGACCAAACTGCAGCCTATACTGGTGTTGTTCCGATTATGCTGAATAAAATAGAGGCCAACGAATCTCCCGCCATCAATGGTGACGGAAGCCAAGCCTATGATTTCATTTACGTAGAGGATGTGGCACAGTGCAATGTCCAAGCCCTAAAAAGCGACGTGAAATTTGGGATGTATAATGTGGGGACTGAGATCCAAACCTCCATTCGCGAGCTATGTAACTTGATCCTGGAGCTTAAAAATTCCAAGCTTGAAGTAATCTACAAGCCTTATTCGGCTGATGACGCCAGAGCCTTGGTACAGAATCGAATAGGCTCCAGAAAGAAGGCTGAGGAGGAACTGGGCTTTCTCTTTAAATACAGCCTGAGGGAAGGTCTTCTTAAATTGATTGACTGGAGAATTGCCACAGGCGTGGACAAAGGATAAACTTATAAATATTCCATTTTTATTGAAAAATTGACTGAAATATGAGTCTGGTAGAAAAAAGAAATATTCCCATTTCACTTCCTGTTACAGGATTAGAGGAATGGGAGGCGACCAAAGAACCTCTTATGAGCGGCTGGATTACCTCCGGACCCAAAGTAAGAGAGTTTGAGCAGCTTTTTGCCGAAAGACATCAGGTCAAGCATGCATTGGCTGTCACCAGTGCCACTACTGCGTTGCACTTGGCTTTGGTGGCTTTGGGTGTAGGGCCAGGAGATGAGGTTATTGTGCCGGCATTTACTTGGGTTTCTACCGCAAATGTAGTCTTGTACTGTGGGGCAAAGGTGGTTTTCGCGGACATAGATCCTCTTACCTTTAATATCGATCCAAAAGACCTTGCTAAGCGAATTACCTCAAAAACCAAAGCTATCATCCCTGTCCATCTTTTTGGCCTTTGTGCTGACATGGATGAAATCAAGAGGATAGCAGGGAATATTCCACTGGTAGAGGACGGAGCCTGTGCAGCCGGTGCAGCCTACAAAGGAACACCTGCAGGAGCTTTGGGTACAATCGGGTGCTTCAGCTTCCATCCAAGAAAATCCGTCACCACTGGGGAAGGCGGTATGCTCACCACTAATGATGATCACTTGGGAGAATTGATGGGAATGCTTCGCAACCACGGCGCATCGATCTCTGAGGAACAGCGACATCATGGACCTCGTCCTTACATTCTGCCCGACTTTAACCTAATGGGATTCAACTACAGAATGACAGACCTGCAAGGTGCTGTAGGAGTGGTTCAGATCAAAAAGCTAGACCGGTTTATTGACGAAAGGGAGAAGTGGGCAGCTTATTATACTGAAAACCTGAAAGAAATAGGATGGCTTCGTACGCCTTCATTTAGCAAAGATTATAAACACGGCTGGCAGTCCTACGTCACCTTCGTGGACGAATCCAAGGCGCCCGCCTCCAGAAACCAAATCATGGAAATGCTTCAGGAAAGAGGAATTTCCACAAGACCTGGGACACATGCTGTCCACATGCTGAACTTTTACAAAGAAAAAAATCAGATCCAAGCTTCCGACTTTCCCGGCGCTCAAGCTGCTAATGACTTCTCTATGGCAATTCCACTTCACAATCGAATGGATGCGGAGGATTTTGCTTATGTAGTGGAGGCCTTGAAGTCGCTCTGATATGTGCGGAATTCTCGGTGTATTTAATTTAAACGGAGAGCCATTTGGGCTCTCCGCGCTTAAATCCATGAACCAACGGATGGCTCACCGGGGTCCTGACGGGGAAGGTTATTTTATTGAAAATCAGATTGCACTTGCACACCGGCGACTGGCAATTTTAGATACCTCTCCCAAAGGAGCCCAACCAATGACTTCCAAAGATGGAAATTGGGTGGTGGTATTTAACGGGTGTATCTATAATTTTTTGGAACTAAAGCAGGAACTCAGATCCAGAGGACATGAATTTGTCTCCACTACTGATACTGAAGTGATTGTAGAAGGACTGGCTGCCTACGGGCCTGAATTTTTCAAGCGTCTAAATGGGATGTTCGCGGTAGGAGCTTGGAATAAATCAGAACAAAGCCTCTACTTATCCAGAGATCGATTTGGCGTAAAGCCTCTATATTATTGGTTTACAGGTAAAGCGCTTGTTTTTGCCTCCGAAATAAAAAGCATAATCAAGCATCCGCAGTTCAGGGTGGAACTCAGCATGGAAAGTCTCAACGAATACTTTACTTTCCAAAACATGTTTAGTTTAAATACCCTTTTCAAAGGGGTATCCATGCTGCCCCCCGCCAATACCGTGAAGATCACCTCTGAGACGACTCAAATAAGGCACCAGTCCTGGTGGGACTACGATTTTTCCATGCAGGATGATTCCCTGAGTTTTGAGGATGCCATATACGAGACAGAGCGCTTGTTTAAAAATGCCGTCTCACGTCAGATGATTTCCGATGTGCCTGTGGGATCCTATCTCTCAGGCGGTATGGACTCGGGATCCATCACTGCTCAGGCTAGCAAACATGTCAAGCGGTTGACGACCTTTACCTGCGGGTTTGACATGAGCGAGGTGACCGGTGTGGAAGCCAATTACGATGAGCGCAGGGATGCCGAATTGATGGCAAACCATTTCAAAACGGAACACTACGAACAGGTCCTTAATGCGGGAGATATTCGCTGGTCTTTGCCTAGAGTGGTTAACCATTTGGAAGATCTAAGGGTGGGAATGTCCTACCCCAATTACTACATCTCCCGGTTGGCTTCCAAATTTGTCAAAGTTTGTTTGCAGGGCACTGGAGGGGACGAATTATTCGGCGGCTATCCATGGAGATACTACCGGATATTCAAATCAGTGAGTAAAGAACAGTTTTTCGATCTTTATTATGACTTTTGGCAGCGTTTGGTGCCGGACCAAGAGCGGGAGATGCTATTTACACCTGAGACTAGGAGACAAGTGGATTTCGCGGATCCAAGGGGAATATTCGAGCGGGTATTTACATTTAATGAAAACCTCCGGTATGATCATCCCGAAGATCACATCAACAACTCGCTGTATTTTGAAGCTAAAACATTTTTGCCGGGACTGTTGCTAGTTGGTGACAAACTGTCTATGGCCAATGGGCTGGAGGAACGGTTTCCCTTTTTGGATAACGACTTGGTGGATTTTGCCCAGAAGATTCCTGTAAAATTTAAATTGGGAAATCTCCAAAAAATGTTGCGGATTGATGAAAATGAATTTAAGGACAAAAGGAAACTCTACCGGGAGTTTGATGATGGTAAAAATGTACTCCGGAAGGCGATGATGGGTTTTATGCCCGAAAAGATCGTCAACAGGAAGAAGCAGGGGTTTTCTGCCCCGGACGAAAGTTGGTATCGGGGTGAAAATGCCGCTTACATCAAAGAGCTACTTCTCGACAGGAAAACGATCTCCTCTGAGTTTATAAACCAGGATTATGTAAGAAAAATTATTGGCGAGCATGTCAATGAACATATCAACCATCGCCTCTTGATTTGGAGTTTTATGAATTTTGAGTGGTGGTGTAGGATTTTCTTAAACAATGAAACTTACGAATGAACAGAAAAGATAGCCTTGCAGCTAAAGCTGAAGAAGTCAGGGCTCTTTATGACCGACTGTTGCAACTACGACAGAGCTTGGATGATTCATTCTTCACTGAGCTAAACCGCTCTTTGCCCTTTGCCGATGTGTTGTTTGACCGATGGGACAGGGGAAAGTCACTGGGTTTTGGCAAGGGCACCTCCGTGTATGATTCCTGCCATATTTTTGGGAATGTCACCGTCGGAGAAAACACTTGGATTGGGCCTTTTACCGTTTTGGACGGTTCAGGTGGACTTACTATTGGATCCAATTGCAGCATTTCGGCCGGAGTACAGATTTATAGTCATGATTCGGTCAATTGGGCCATAAGTGGCGGCAAAGCCCCCTATAGCTATGCTGCAACAACGATTGGAAATAATTGCTATCTGGGACCAAATACCATAATATCAAAAGGAGTGACTCTGGGAGAAGGCTGTATCATTGGAGCCAACAGTTTTGTCAATGCATCTTTTCCGGCTGGTTCCAAAATAGGAGGTTCTCCTGCCAAAAGTTTAAACAAATGAAAATGGGAACTGAGTTGAAGATTTGTTCCAGGTGTATCTATGATGAAAATACCCCTGCCATCACTTTTGACCAAGATGGGGTATGCAATTACTGCAAGATGGTGGATAACCTCAAAGCAGAGTACAAGACCGGAACTCCCGCCGGAGAAGCAAGCATCGATGCCATAATTGAAAAAATTAAGCGGGAAGGAAAAGGGAAAAAATACGACTGCATTATCGGGGTGAGTGGGGGAACTGATTCTTCCTACATGGTGTATTGGGCGATTCAGAAGGGTCTGAGGCCCCTGGCCGTGCATTATGACAATACGTGGAATACCTCCATTGCAACCGAAAATATCCGTAAAGTGCTGGGGAAACTGAAGGTGGATTTGTACACACATGTCTGTGACAACAGGGAGGCGGACGACATTTTCAAGGCATTTTTTCTTGCTGGAGTACCGGAAATCGAAGCTTCCACAGACTTGGCATTGGCAGAAACCATGTATCGGGCCGCAGCAAAATATAAGGTCAAGTATGTATTGGAGGGACACTCCTTTGTAGCGGAAGGAATCACGCCTTTGGGTAAAAACTATTTTGACGGGAAATACATCGAAAGTATCCACCGGAAATTCGGTCAAATGCCCATGAAGACCTATCCTCTGATGACCTTTTTCAAATTCATGAAGTGGACGGTTTTTTACAGAATTCAAAAGATCCGACCGCTTTGGTACATTGGATACAGTAAGGAGGAGGCG
>DATIAI010000763.1:0-2041 GCA_035458065.1 Algoriphagus sp.
GTCCAAGAGCTGAGAAATAACTGTAACCGTCTCCTTCATATTCTTTCCAAAATCCCTCTCCCGGTACGGCCCCGTTGTATTCGGCGTAGTCCTTTACCCAACTTGGGAAAAACACTTCGGAGGTAGTGAGGTAAGTGTAAAATCCGACTTTTTTGTCAACTGAACCCCTAACAACTAATCCTCTGGCTAATCTGGCAGGGTTTCTTTCCTGATCAGTTTCGGAGCCTCCGCTGAGGTAAATCACCGGACTGAGATGGATTCCAAAATCCTCTCCTTCATAATGGGCAAAGTCTCCGGGTCTTCGGTAGAGTGATTTGAGAAATGGTTTTTTGGATTCAGGGATTTGTCTTTCAGAAAATTCCCAGTTGTCTTGACTCAGGAAATCAAGATTAAACCGATCAGCTTTGGACTGGATTACTTCTGGATTTTCTGCCAGGCTGTCTAAGTATTTCGCAAGAATATCCCTTCGATATGGTTTGTAGCCGCTGTTGAAAAATGGATTGTTCCTTCCCTGAAGAATTTCGTAGCGGTCGATTTTGTGATAGTATTCCCGATCGTAAGGGATATAGGCTCCCTGGGCAAAGGTGTTTTGAAAAGTGAATAGAAGCCCAAATCCAAAGATAAAAAGGCCCAATAGTCGGTGAAAGGTCAGTTTTTGCATTACTTAAAGCTAGAAAAGAAATGGAAAATTGAAACGAAGGGTACAAAAATGACCTAAAGATTTTCCTAAAAAATCTGATAATACTCAGTTTTGGAAAAATGAAAGCCTCACATTTTTTCGGAAATTAGGGCTTCAATCTGTCCTTGTTTTTGAGTTTAACAAAGTATTAATCTAAGGGCAGGTGTATATCTTTATCTTTCGGAAAAAAATCAAAAAGCTCATCATGCGTAAATCATTGGCCCTTTTAATCCTGATTTTGGGAATCCAATTTTCCGGTCTGGCCCAAACCCAAAGCGAAAAACCAAAAATTGTCGTGGGGATAATTGTAGATCAAATGCGGCAAGAGTATCTGTATCGTTTTGCCGACCGCTATACTGAAGGCGGATTTAAGCGGTTGATGAACGAAGGGTTTATGATGACAAACGGGCATTACAATTACGCGCCTACAGTGACCGGACCTGGCCATGCGTCTGTCTATACCGGAACAACCCCCGCTACTCATGGCATTATCAGCAACTCCTGGTATTCTAAGAAATTCAATAAGTTCATTTATTGTGCAGAGGACAGCACGGTGACGAATGTTGGCGGAACTCCTGAAAACGGGGAAATCAGCCCGAGAAATATGCTCACGACGACGGTTACGGATGAATTGAGATTTTCTACAGGCAAGCGGTCAAAAGTGGTTGGTATTGCGATCAAAGACAGGGGAGCCAGTCTTCCGGCAGGTCACCTTGGAGATGCTTATTGGTACGATGATGTCAATGGGGAATTTATGACTTCCAGTTACTATTATGACTCACTTCCGCAATGGGTTGCAGACTTCAACGCTAAGAAAATTCCAGATTCCTATCTGTCCAAAACTTGGGAGACACTGTTTCCTTTGGACACCTATGTAAACAGCATTTCAGATAACAACGATTTTGAAGGGGTTCCCGTGGGCAAGCAAACACCAACTTTTCCCTATCATTTAGATTCGCTTAGGGCAGCCAACACAGGATATGGACTAATTGCCGCCACTCCATATGGAAACAGTCTAACACTTGATTTTGCCTTAGCAGCACTTGAGGGAGAAAAACTGGGGCAGGGCGAGGTGACTGATTTTCTCGCGGTCAGCTTTTCTTCTCCGGATTACATCGGGCACAGGTTTGGTCCCGCTTCTGTGGAGGTGGAGGACAATTATCTGAGGTTGGATAGGGATTTGGAAGTGTTTTTAAACTATCTAGATGAAACCTATGGAAAAGGACAATACCTCGTGTTTCTTTCAGCAGATCACGCAGTAGCGGATGTGGCTACACATATGATCAGTGAAAGAGTCCCTGCCGGAAATCTAAATCCAGGCTATGTCTTCGGACAGCTTCAGGGCTATACCAATACAAAATA
>DATIAI010000764.1:0-3565 GCA_035458065.1 Algoriphagus sp.
GAAAAAAAGAGGTGTTACCTCACCACCTTTAAAACCCGAACCCAAAGTCAAACCCGTCATGCCGGTTTTTGCAAGCCAATCAAACCAAGGCAGTGGGGTCTCGAATGCCTCGACGATTCTCGGAATGCCCAATCCGATATATGTCGTCGTCCCGGAAAAATACACAATCATGGCAACCAAAATCCCTCCCAAAAAAGGTCGAAGTGGCGGATAGGCAATCATTTTTTTGAAAATATCAGAAACTAGGTGTCCAGTCTCAGCAAAAAGTCTTGCCGCTAACCCAAAGGCAACTCCGGCAGGAATCACCCAAGCCAAATTTGACAAAGAATGAACTGGAATTTCGGGAATTGAGTAATTCGTATGACCCACTCCCCAGACTAGCTCACAAACCCAGTGTGCCACAAAAGCGGCCAAAAACGCTGGGAAAATAGATTTCCACCGAAATTTCCGGATAAGCATCCACTCCAGTGAAAACACCGCTCCGGCTAAAGGTGTCCCAAAAACTGAGGCAAATCCCCCTGCAACCCCACAGATGATTATAATTCTTCGGTTCTCTTTTTGGAGGGAAAACCACTTGGTCAATTGATCCGCCAATGATCCTCCCATTTGCACAGCTGTGCCTTCCCGACCTGCTGACCCACCAAAAAGATGTGTGAAAATCGTCCCAAAAAGAACCATTGGAGTCATCCTCAGGGGAATTGGATTTTTACTTTGGTAAAGTTCGTCCAGCAGGAGATTATTCCCTTTTGCAGAATTGGCCCCATAATGGTGATAGACATATCCGATACCAAAGCCTGCAAGCGGCAGTAAGGAAATCAGCCAGAGGTGACTCTCTCTAAAATTGGTCGCCCAATCCAGAGAAACCAGGAAAATGGCAGACGCTGAACCGGAAAGGATGCCCACCAAAGCAGCCAATCCAAGCCAAAGGACAAAATATCGCGCTATTTCTCTTCCGTTCACGGTCAGGGATTTGGCGCAAAATAAGAGTAGAATTCAAGAACTTGAACATTAAGCCATTTAAAAAAACCCAAACAAATTGCGCGGTCGATTGTCTCGAAAGCGTACATTTCAACCAAATCCGTGTTTTTCAGGTTACTTTAGAAATTGTCACCAATGCAGAATATTTTAATCACCGGCGGATCAGGACTTGTAGGTCAACGAATTACAGACCTTTTGGAAAAGAAAGGGTACCAAGTAGCCTGGTTGAGTCGCGCGGAGAAATCCGGAAGAAAATCCTTCCTCTGGAATATCGAAAGACAAGAAATCGCACAAGAAGCAATCGAATGGGCTGATGCCATTATCCATTTGGCAGGTGCAGGTGTGGCGGAAAAACGCTGGACACCCGAACGAAAAAAACTGATTCTCGAATCCCGAACACAAAGCACCCGATTGCTTTTTTCAGCACTTGAAAAAGCCGAAAAACGACCAAATACCTTCATCTCAGCATCAGCTGTTGGGTATTATGGATTCGATACGGGAACTTCCCTTGTGGATGAAACCAGTCCTGCAGGTTCAGATTTTTTAGCTGCAGTAGTCAAAGCCTGGGAAAATGAGGTCAAAAAAATAGAAAGTCTCGACATTCGTACTGTGATTCTCCGGACAGGTATTGTTTTGGATGCCGAAGGAGGTGCTTTAGGTGAAATGCTCAAACCACCTGTAGCTGCTCCATTGGGATCAGGTGACCAATGGATGAGCTGGATTCATATCGAGGATTTGAGTCGGATGTTTCTTTTTGCTTTGGAGAAAACCACCCTTCAGGGAGTCTACAACGCTGTCGGCCCAAATCCTGCCACCAACCAACAACTCACCCAGGAAGCTGCTTATGCAAAAGGGAAGACCTACCTGGGAATCGGAGTTCCTGGTTTTGTTTTGAAATTGGTTTTGGGAGAAATGGCCGCCATGGTTTTGGGCGGAAATCGGGTTTCTTGCCAAAAAATCCAAAAAGCAGGATTTCAGTTTGAGTTTTATGAATTGTCAGCTGCGCTAAAGGATATTTTTCACAACTGACAAAATTAAAGCCTCTTATTCCGACCCACGGCAAACCATAGAATAGTCCCCAAAAGCGGCAACAAAAGAACAATCAAAGCCCAGATCAATTTGTCATTTGGGTTGGCAAAACGGCTGGTCACCACATCATAGATGGTGTAAGCATAGACGATAATCCCCAGAAACTTCCACATGGCTTAGGTTGTTTTCGATCCTTTTCCCAAAATCAAATATGCAATCGGACCAAATCCTTGCGCAAATAACAAAATGACTATCCAGATCAGTTTCATGTTTTGATCTTTGAAATTTGACCGAAGTACATCCACAACACAATAAACCCAAAGAATAAAATAGGCCAAACCTAAAAGTAGAAATAGGATCATCGTCCCACCACCCATATTTTGTACAAAAGAAAATGTCATGTTTTAAGATTTATGTAGGTTAACCCGATTGAAAATCGGTTGAAGTGTTCTTTCATTTTTTGAGTTTTTTCTCATACTGAAATACAAAAACGCCCCAATCACCGGAGCAATCCAAGTCAGAATCAACCAATTCAATTTTTGGTTTGTTTCACCAAAATCTGATTTGAAACAGTCAAAGAGCGCAAATGACCAAATTCCAAGGAAAAACAGGCCTGAAAATTGCCAAATGAATAACCCGGAATTCGGAGTCATCAAATCCATATCGTTTCTTCCATTATTTTTACCATCAATCCAAAATAGCTTTTTTTGTCAATTCAAAGTAAGAATTTAGTCTAAAGTTTAAACCCCAACCAATGAAAAAGTACACGCTTGCAGTGCTTTTAGCCCTTTTTACCACACTCACATTCGCGCAGGATCTGAGTTATTATTTACCCAAAGGCTATACTTACAATCCCGCTGTCCCGACTCCAAAGCAAGTTTTGGGGTATGAAGTGGGCGAATGGCATGTGACGCATGATCAATTGGTCATGTACATGAAAGCGGTCGCAGAAACCTCTGACAGGGTGATTTTTGAAGAAACAGGAAGATCTTACGAAAAGCGACCCCAAACGCTTTTGACCATAACTTCTCCGGCGAATCTTACCAAGCTGGATCAAATCAAAGCTGATCGGGCCAAACTACGTGATCCGGGAGCCTCAGTTTCCATCCAAAATATGCCTGTGGTGATGTATATGGGCTATTCGGTTCATGGCAACGAACCCAGCGGAGCAAATGCTGCCTTAGTAGCAGCTTATCATTTTGCAGCTGCAAATGAAATAGCAGCCGACTTGGAAAATATTGTTCTCCTGCTTGATCCGGCCATCAACCCTGACGGACTGAACAGATTTGCCTCTTGGGTCAATTCCCACAAAGCCTACAACCTCAATGGCGATCCGGCTCAGCGTGAGTTAAATGAGGCCTGGCCAAGAGGAAGAACGAATCACTATTGGTTTGACCTCAACCGCGACTGGCTTCCAGTCCAACATCCGGAATCCAGAAACAGAGTGAAAGTATTCCAGGCTTGGTTGCCAAACATCCATTTGGATTTTCATGAAATGGGCACCAACAGTACTTTTTTCTTTCAGCCCGGAGTACCTGCCCGCATGCACCCGCTGACT
>DATIAI010000765.1:0-3737 GCA_035458065.1 Algoriphagus sp.
CCCAAGTTTATTTTTAGGATAAATCTGCGGAGAAAGTGCCAAGATCAGACTTTCCCGGAGGGCTAGACTTTCCCTCCCTTTTTCCGGAAAAGCGAATGAAATCAATTTCAGGATTTCATCCCATTTTAGATGCTGCTCTAGCCTGAAAAGCATGATCGGTGTAAAGTATTCTGACTGCAGCCAGACTTTAAGTTCCCTACTTTTTTCAGCAAGAAGCTTTTGAATCAAGCTTCGGATTCCTTCTTTTTTGGAGTGTGAGGCCCACCAGGGTTTGCGCCCGTTTCGAAGCAGGTAATCAAGCAGCTCCAAAGGCTTCCTTTCATCTTGGGGAAGCCCGAATTTTGAGTTTTCTTCAGCTTCAGGTTGGGTTCCCCGAATCTGCTTTATAAGCTGGTTTTTGAATGTTTCTTTCAATTTTTCCCGAAAAATTTCCGGAGAAAGATTTTCCCTAATTCTCCCCAAATCAATCTCCACCCGATCCAGCCGAATCCACTTGCCATCTTTGTCCATTTCATCCAAAACCTCCTCCATGACAGGGATCCATATTTGGTGGAATCGGTCGCTCCATTGATTCATAGCCGCTTTTGCCCTGCTTTCGTCGTGGTAGCGCAGGTCCAAAATTTGCCTATGGATCAAATGGGTTCCCATCAGCTTCCGAGAATTCTACCTATCAAAATCGTCTTTGGGTCTGAACTTCTGATGCTGATTTTTTTCGTTTCTGCGATTACTTTCAGCGTGTCATTTTTCAGTTTACTTAGCTCCTCTGGTTTAATGGAAATTTCTTCTTTGTCCTCTGTCGCCAGTTTGACGAGTTCATCCCGGGTCAGATTGGCTGTGGCTTCTGCTGTCATTCCTTTTGCAATGAGGATTTCTGAAATCACGAGCGTATCCAATGTAGCAGGTCTCACACCAACGACCACGACCTCACCAACTGCATTAGGTGTCATTACAATCGTTACAGTACTTTCATTGCATATCGGCTGGATAACCTGTCGGAACCCAATAAGTGAGATAACCAGGTTCACTCCGGGGTTTGGAAATGAGATCACGAAGGTTCCGTCCGCGTTGGTCTGGGTAGCAATTGTGGTTCCCTGAACCATCACTGTAGCACCTGGAAGGGTTTTTCCGGTGACATCGCTGATACTTCCCACCACCCTTTTTGAAGTACATTCGGTAGGTGGAGGAGTTTCAATCTCTCCGCAATTCGACTTTTGATGATCGAGGATCATTTGCTCCATCTGGTCGCGGGTCGCATTTTCCACATTCATTCCCATACAACTGAGTAGTTGTCTTCGCTCTTCCACTTCTTCAAGAACAGATGAATTCATTTCCTCTGAGGTGAATCCTTTGGTTTCTGCAAGGCTCTTAAGCAATGCTTGCACCTGCTGTTCAAAACTCAAATTCTCATGGTTGATTTCTCTGCCATTAAGGGTGGCCACCACATTCTTTTCTCCCCAACAGGTTAGGATTTCAGCGGTATAGCAGGTTTTCGATTCAGGATTTTTTACCCAAATCGTAACCCGTCCCTCATCGGCAAGACCCGATTCCTCATCAAAAAGAAGATAATTAAATGAATCATCTCCGAAGTAATCTTTGGGAGGGGTGTATAAGAAGGCCGGATTTTCACCGTCTGGCTGGACCTCACCTCCTTTTGCAGACTTGTCTGCCGAAGGTTTTACCAGGTACTTTCTCTCGGTCGCCAGCTGATCATTGATCATTACCTCAATGCGGATCTGCTTATTTCGAACGGTGATCGCAAAATCCGGTCTTGCAAAAGGAGGCAAAAGCTCCCACTTTTCATCTCCACAGGCATCAATGCATTCACAGGTGCAAGCAGATCCAACTAGGCTAAAATCTCCGATCACTTTGCCGGTTCCCTGGAGGTAAAGCAAGAAAAATGTTCCCCCACGATAGACTCCGGCTTCATGAATCAGCCCGGGATTTTTGCTCAGAAATTCAGAAAATTTCCTGGAATTTTTAAGCTTTTCCATTCTGTGGAGGTAACTGAGATAGAGCCTCTGGATTTTGGTGAAATAGAACAAATCCAGAATCCGGTATAAAATCGGGGAAACCCGAGCCAAAAGCCCATTATAGAGTTCAAGATTTTTGTCGGTATCTTCTTCAGAGAAGTCAATCTGATCCAAAAGTTTCGCTTGGATCACTAAAATATCCACAAGAGTTTGTAGAATTCTTTTATACCCGTCTTGGAAATTTTTCCAGTTCAAATCCTCCAGACAATCGGTCAGCGATTCGACCCAAGCTTCAAATTGCTCAAAGTATTTCAGGACTTGTTCTTCGACTTCTTTGTCAAAAAGCTCCTTTTCTTCGCCATATTTCTTATTCATTTCCCGGAGGAAATTGATGATTTCTTTAATATCCCGGATCAAGCCGATCAGCTGAAGTCGATGGTGTGAATATTCCTCCTGGAGATCATGCCATCCGCAATTCTTGTCCTCTAGCACATCCCCAGTATCCAAATGCAGCGTTTCCAAATGAATCGGCAGATTGAAATCTTTGATCAGTTTCTCCACAGCAGCTTTTGCTTGCGCAATCTCCTGATCCAAATGGCCTTCAATTCTCAAAAATGGATAGGCCTCCAAATCGTGAGTCAGGGGAGATTCCAAAAATGTCCCTGCTGGATTTGGCACATCGGGCTGGTTGTCATAGCTGAGTACTTCTTTTCGGTCTGCCGACCAAAGGTTTCTGGTGCCCGGATCAGTCCATGTTTTTTCAAGAGAAAACCAGCTTCCAAGCGCTCCTTTGCTCTTGAGATTATAGTAGTAGGGAATACTTCTTTGACCAAGAACTCCCATTTTTTCCTTGCTTGGAGTGATTTTGACCGGAAATTGGGCAGGTTTAGGAGTGCTTAAAATATCCAATTCCAAAGTTTCGATCATCAGCAAAATTCTTCTGTAGCGCTGAGCCGTTGTCTCTTTGAGGAGCTTTTGTTCGTTGAAAATCGGCGGCTGCACAAATCCATGGCGGTATTTGTAAAACTCTTCCGCATTCTCAGTTTCTGGCTTTGCTTTTCCCAGCATAAGATGAAGTGGGAAAAGGGATGGATCTGTCGGACAAGAATACCAAAGTGAAAGGCCGGCTTCCACAAATTCCTCCCAAGCCAGGGCCAGTTCTTTGAAAAAATCCCATAGGTATTGGACTCCTTTGATATTCGCTGCAGGTGCAGCAAGGCTGGCCTGAAGTTGTGCGATTTTGGCAGTGATGACTGCCTGGTCAAATGGATTGACAAAGCCAAAACTTTTACCCAAAATAGGATCAAACACCGAATATCCCTTTTTGAGTTGTTGCCAAAAATCAGGGGTCACGGTCTGCAAAATGGTGTTTTGGTAGTGCTTGATAAAATCATCCAATTGATTGGATTCGGGTTTTTTAGGATCAAAAAGCGGTTTTTTCAACCTGAAAGTCTTCAGATCCGGTGCGCCTGAGAATGAACCTGAGACATTTGCGGATCGGGTCAGGATCAGATCGAGGTCGGTTTTGTTGACGAGTAATCTTCTGAGTGAAAAAATCCGGTCTTTGCCTTTGTCATCACAGGCATTTCCAAGACAGGACTTCAGATCGCGGTCGAATATTTCCAGAAAAAGCAGGACATATTTTTCATTCAGGAAAGTTGCTGGATTGTTTAGTTTTTTGACTTCGGTTTCATCCTCTGGCTTTTCTGAAAGCATCTCTGAAAGCACCACATCCTGAGTGGGAAAGCCAAACGGTTTGTAAGTCAC
>DATIAI010000766.1:0-2376 GCA_035458065.1 Algoriphagus sp.
TCTGTGCCGGGACGTTAAAGAAAGCTTTTTGACTTGGAGTGAAGAATTTTTTATCCGAAAAAAGCCGTGGAGTTCCGGGATGACGGTATTCCGGCACAGGCCATTGGATGCTTCCTTCGTTTTTTAATCGGTCATAGCTGAGGTAGGAAATGTCGATGTTTGTGCCCTTGGTCATCGCGCAATACTCCTCGTAGATCTCTTCTGCATTGGTGAAATTAAATCCACGGAAACCCATTCTTTTGGCGAAATCACATAGAATTTCTACATCAGGCCGAGCTTCACCGGGAGGATTGATTCCTTTGGCCAAGTAGGAAATTCTGCGCTCCGAATTGGTCATGGTTCCCTCTTTTTCAAGCCAACCAGCTGCGGGTAAAACCAAATCTGCATAAGCTACGGTATCCGATCGGTGAGAAATGTCCTGAACCACCACAAACTTGGCATTGGCAAAAGCCTTTTCGACATTCTTGAGATTGGGAAGGCTGACCATGGGATTGGTACAAATGATCCAAACGGCCTTCATTTCTCCATTTGCCAAAGCGTCAAACATCTCCGTGGCGGTATATCCAGGAGTAGGGGAGATCTGATCCACTCCCCAGAAATCCGCCACATCCTGACGGTGCTGTGGGTTTTGGAGGTCTTTGTGGACAGCCAGCAAGTTTGCCATACCGCCAACTTCCCGCCCGCCCATGGCATTGGGTTGCCCGGTGAGAGAAAAAGGTCCGTTGCCGGGCTTGCCGACTTTTCCGGTAACCAGGGAAAGATTGAGAAGTGAGAAGTTTTTGTCGGTACCGATGGAACTTTGGTTAAGCCCCATGGCCCACATACTGATAAAGCCTTGGGATTTCCCGATCAGGTCACTGACTTCTTTGATTTCTTCAACAGTGATTCCACACAGTGCCGCGGCCTCTTTCAATGAGGTCTCCATCACTTGCTTGCGGTAATTTTGAAAGTTTTCTGTGTGGTTTTTTACAAAATTCTCATCGATTAGGCCCATTTCGATGAGCCTGCGACCGATGGCATTGTAAAGTATAATGTCAGTGCCGGGAATAATCTGAAGGTGGATGTCTGCAAAATTCGCGGAGTCCGTTTTCCTTGGATCGACGACTATGACCTTGACATTGGGGTTTTTTTCCTTGTGTTTTTCCAGCCGGCGGAAAAGGATGGGATGATTCCAGGCTGGATTTGCTCCCGCAATCAAAAAAACATCTGCAAGCTCAATGTCCTCATAGGAAACCGGTACGGCATCCTCACCAAAGGTTTTTTTGTAAGCCACCACTGCCGAACTCATACAGAGTCTGGAGTTGGTGTCGATATTATTCGTGCCGAGAAAACCCTTGGTCAGCTTGTTGGCAATGTAATATTCCTCGGTGAGGCATTGACCGGAAATGTAAAATCCGACGCTGTTGGGGCCGTATTTTCGGATTAAGGATTTGAAAACTGCTGCAGCTCTGTCCAAGCCTTCGTCCCAACTTACCCGTTCCCGTGGATGGGAGCGACTCCATCGCATTTCTGGATAGAGGATTCTGTCTGATACATCATTGACTACGTAGTGGAGGTTCATCCCTTTGGAGCAGAGCATGCCGGCATTGACTGGATGCTCAGGATCTCCTTCCACACTTACTTTGGATTGAGGGTTTATTCCTGCGACTATTCCGCAGCCCACACCACAATAGGAGCAAGTTGTTTTTATTTTTTTTTGGGAATTCACATCTAAGAATTTGGCCGGATAAATGGAAATTGAAAGAGCACTTTCTCCAAATGGCAATTTAGGAGAAAGTGCTTTCCAGTAATTTTCTAATACAATTTAATCTTCAACCCGGATTAATTCAGGTGTAAGTTGCTCCATTTCCTGTTTGGCAATTTTTTCATCTTCCAGGCTGAATCGGATAATTAAGGTAGCGATTCCCGAAACAACAATCATCAAACCGATGATCAGGTAGCCGCTGGAAACTGCCGAAGCGGCTGCCGCAGCTTGGGCCGCTTTTGCAGCTTCTTCGCCCAAAAGTTCATTCGTTTGAAAGGCCAGCTTTTCTGCCCCCGCAGACTTGTATTTCAGGAAAAGTGCAGTCAAGAAAGCCCCGAAATTTCCTCCGGCTCCCACGATCCCTGAGATGGATCCAATCGCTTTTTTGTTGATAAAAGGCACCACTGAAAATGTAGCACCTTCGGCCATTTGAACGGTAAGGCTGAAGAGAATCAAAAGAAAAATTCCGATTGCCAAACTGGTCGCGATTGAAAACAAGCCCAGCATCAAACCTTCGGCTACAATGATGGCAGCCAGGAACCAAACTCTCCCTTTTAGTCCGCTAGTTTTTCCATACTTGTCTCCAAACCAACCTCCTAGGGTTCTTGCAAAAATATTCATTAGGGCGAATG
>DATIAI010000767.1:0-3237 GCA_035458065.1 Algoriphagus sp.
TCAGGGCTTCCAACTGGTGCTGCGCAAAAAATGCCTTGATCACATTGTGGCCTTCTGATCTTGTGCCCTGGATCTGCTCCGTTCCGGCGATAATCCGAAGCAAAGTTGACTTTCCTTTGCCATTTGCACCGATCAGCGCGATTTTGTCCCCTCTTTCTATCCGAGCAGTGGTATTTTTCAGAATAACCAGATCACCGTAAGACTTGGATACGTGGTCCAATACGACCACATCCCGACCTGATTTTTGAGAAAATTTGAATTTAAAATTTACAAACGCCTCATCATTCACCACTTCATTGACCCGATCCATACGGTCAAGAGCCTTAATTCTTGATTGTACCTGGTTAGATTTGGTAGCCTTGGCCCTGAATCGCTCGATGAACTTCTCAGTCTGCTTGATCATCTGTTGCTGATTCTCATAGGCATTTTGCTGCAACTCCATCCGGATTTTCTTTTCTTCCTTATAGAAAGAATAGTTGCCTGGATAGGATGTCAAAGTTTGGTTTGCTACCTCAACAGTGGTACTGATGCAATTATCCAGAAAAGTCTGGTCATGGGACACGACGACCACAGCGCCTTCATAGTTTTTCAAGTAATTTTCCACCCACTGAATGGATGGCAAATCCAAGTGGTTGGTAGGCTCATCCAGCATTAGCAAGGATGGTTTTTCCAACAAAAGCTTAGCAAGCATGACCCTCATCCTCCACCCGCCGGAAAATTGCCGAAGCGGTTTTTGAAGATCTGCCGTCTGAAACCCTATTCCCTCCAAAACCTCCTCAGCTTTGGCTTTGATCGTGTAGCCTTCATTACTTTCGAATCGATCCTGTAAATACGCCAAGCGATTGATCACTTCCTCCGAATAATCGGTTTCCATCTGCTTCAGCACCTTTTCGATCTCATCTTGAAGCGCCAGCGTTTCCTTGAAAGCAGCCAAAGCGACATTCAAAATACTTTCATCTGACTGATAGGAAAGTAAGTCCTGATTCAAAAATCCTATGGTACAATCCTTGGCCTTCTGCACTTCACCTGTTGTCGGCTGGTAGTCTCCATGGATGATTTTAAGCAAAGTGGATTTTCCGGTTCCGTTTTGCCCAACAAGTCCGATTTTGTCTTTCGGCTTGATATGGAGGTTGGCATTTTCGTAAAGCGGGCGACCGCCGATGAAGTAAGAAAGGTTGCTAATCGATAACATGGCGCAAAAATAACCAAAGCCCCGTTTATACACTCCCCACTCGGAAAACAATCTCAATTGTATTAGCTTATTTCTTCAAAAAAACACAAAAATGAACTTACTCAAACCCACAGTTTTTAGTCTAACGCTTGGATTGCTCAGTCTAAGTGCAAGTTGCCAGGGAAAACTTTCCACTCAATCGACGGCTTCCGGCGGCAACAAGCTTGATATCCGAAGTGCTAAAGCTGATGTCCAACTCGACAAAATCAAACTGCAACCTGGATTCAAAATCGAAGTTTGGGCAGCTGAAGTGCCAAATGCCCGGTCAATGGCTATTTCGGAAAACGGTATTGTTTTCGTTGGAAATCGCCAGGAAGAAAATGTGTATGCATTAGTTGACGAAAATGCCGATGGCAAAGCCGATTCCAAGTACATTTTGGCAGATGGATTAGATATGCCAAATGGTGTGGCATACAAAGACGGAGATCTCTATGTCGCTGAAGTAAGTCGCATTTTGAGATTTAAAAACATTAAAAACAACCTCAACACTCCAAAATTTGAAGTTGTTTATGACGGATATCCAAGCGAAAGTCATCACGGTTGGAAATTCATCGCCTTTGGTCCGGACGGAATGCTCTACGTACCGGTCGGAGCGCCTTGCAACATTTGCGATCCGGAAGAGGATATTTTCGCAAGTATTACTCGACTGGATGTGAGCACGGCGGGAGCAAAACCAGAAGTCTATGCCCACGGAGTGAGAAATACTGTGGGTTTTGATTGGCATCCGGAAAGCAAGGAGCTATGGTTTACTGATAATGGACGAGATATGCTTGGAGATGACACTCCGGATTGCGAGCTAAATCGAGCAACAGAAAAAGGCCAGCATTTTGGCTATCCTTATTGGCATGCTGGCACAGTCAAAGATCCTGAGTTTGGCTCAAAAGGCAAAGAAGCTTCAGCCTATATCGCACCAGCTGCTAAAATGGGCCCTCACAATGCCCCGCTTGGTATGCGGTTTTACGAAGGTGCCATGTTCCCCGCCAACTATAAAAACAATGCAATCATCGCAAAACACGGCAGCTGGAACAGAAGCAAAAAAGCAGGATATGAGGTAGTCATGGCGAAAATCGATAACTCAGGAAAAGTAACTGGCCAAGAAACCTTTGCAACGGGATGGCTGGATGAAGCAAGTCAGGAAGTGTGGGGAAGGCCAGTAGATGTTCAGGAGTTGCCGGATGGCAGCCTGCTGATTTCAGATGACATGGCAGATTGTATTTACAGAGTATCGTATTCGAAGTAACAAAAATGGGAGGCTTGAAACCTCCCATTTTTGTTTATTTTAACCAATCCGGCTTCGTGGTCACGACCTCCGCCTGCAGTTGATTAAGCAAATTATAGAGTCCAAAGTAAGTTCGATTGATGTACAAACCATGGCGGGAACCCCGGGCCTGTCGGGACTTTTTGAACATCTTATCATTGGAGATTTTGTCCCCAAGCTGGAAAATCTGCTCAAAATAAGTATCGTCAGCAAAGTCAAAACTGTCCACATGAAAGGGTTTTCCTAACAGCGAGATCATTTCCTTAAAAATTCCTTTGAAATAGATTTTTTCCTCATCAGAGTCCTTATCAGAAATAAATTCCAGACCGTAGAAAATCTGGTTCAATTCTTCCTCATTAACTACCAAATCCTTCTTAATTAAAGCAAAATAACCCTGGTAGAAATCTTCTGGAATGACTTTGACACAACCAAAATCAATAATTCCCAAGGTATCATCATCCTGAACAATGAAATTTCCAGGATGTGGATCGGCATGAACCTGCTTTAGATTATGAACCTGATGGTGGTAAAAATCCCAAAGTGCCTGACCGATCTGATTTTTGGATTCCTGAGTTGGATTGGTTTCCATCCATTCTTTAATGTGTTTGCCCGAAATCCAATCCATCGTGATGATCCGATCTGAACTCAAATCATCGTAATAGGTTGGGAACTTGAGATTAGGAATGTGTCCACAAGCTTCAGAAATCTCTCTGGAACGTTCGACTTCCAGCACATAATCTGTCTCCTC
>DATIAI010000768.1:0-5318 GCA_035458065.1 Algoriphagus sp.
TTTGGCCTTGTCAGGACTGATTCCCTCGGAGTATTTTGGGCTACAGGACTTAATTACACTGATTCGGCGCAGATTGCCATTGCCGCTCTTGACCAAAAGCAAAATCCCTATGGAAGTGTAAGTCTAAAACCCATACCTAAACCAATACTTTCCGGATCTTTTCCAAAGCTAAGTTATGAGCTATTGCCAAGGAGAGCTGAAGAAATGCCTCTGGATCAGGTGGGTGACTATATTTTGCTGGAAGAGTTTGTAAAGGAGGAAAAAAAGCAAGAAACCATGGCCGAGCGAAACTATGGCTATGGCGAGCCTGACCGGGAGATCAAAGGAGATGACCTCTTTCGCATGAGTCCTGCTGCTATTTTTGCTCAATTGGGGATTAAGTCAAATGGAAAAATCGGCAATTTTACCTACGGTGAAAGCACAGGGATGCCACTGCTGATTGTGGACGGTCAGAACTATCCATTTCTGGAAAAGGGTGATTTTGACTTGATGATGAGTTCCTTTGTCATGGCTGAATTGGAGTCAATTTCAGTTTACACCTTTAGCTCACCGGTGTTTGGATTAGCGGGATATGCCGGAGTGATCAAGATCGAAACCAGAAACGGGCAAAGGTTAGGTCCGGAATCCGAAAAGAAATTCAAGTCCGAAGGTTTCCAGATTTTCCCATTGAAAGGATTTAGCAGCTATTCCCCTTTTCCCAAAAATCCTCCTTCGGGAACTTACCTCCAGAAAAAGCCGACAGTTTTTTGGGAACCCAATGCAGCTACTTTTGAAGGAGTCTACAAGCAAAAAATCAAGGTGCCGTTTGGTGTGAAAACACTGAGTTTGAGGATTGAAGGGAAGACCGAGGATGGGGAATATTTCAGTCGAATTATTAGAATGAATTTATATGATTGATAGGGGGAAATGAGCTGTTTATAAAAATGAGTTTCCCAGTCCTAATAAGGTTACATCACCCTTTCATTTCATGGTCTCTGTTTCGATAGGGCTCACTTTTTCTTTTGGCAATTAGCTTTTCAAAATCCGTTTTACCAGTTCATTTTAAACTTTCTGAAATTGTACTTAACCACCCCACAGAGAATATTCTATTGCCTATCATTCCGAAGTGGGTTTCCTGTTGTAAGTGTAGATTAAGGATTTTTTTACCTCAAGATTCCAACCTCGTCACCAGGATCTTATCAATTCGCTGCCCGTCTTTGTCCACCACTTCGAGCTGAAGGTTTTCGATAATTATCTTGTCTCCCACATCGGGGATGCTTGCCGATTTATGAATCATCAGTCCGGCTACTGTGGTAAATCCCTTGGTCTTCAACAGAATATTCAGATCGAAATATTTCACAAAATCGATGATGGCATATTGCCCGTCCACCAGCCAGCTGTTTTCATCCCGTTCGGTGATCTGATATTCTTCGTGGTCCGATTCGCTTGCATCACCCACCAAGGCATCCATGACATCGTCCATGGACACGATTCCCATCGTACTCCCATACTCGTCAATCACAATTCCGTAATGCATCCTTTCTTTTTTGAAAAGCTCCATCACTTGATATGCAAATGAGTTTTCATTGATAAAGAGTGGTTTTCTGGAGACTTTTCGAATATCAAAATCCTGCTCCAAGCCAGGTGCAAAAAGGTCTTTGACCATCACCATGCCAATGATGTCATCCAGATCATCTTCCCTGCACACCGGATATGCGGAATGCTTTTCGTCATTGATTTTGATCCGGATTTCTTCCCAAGTGTCAGTCAAATTGAAATAAACCAGCTCTGTCCTGTGTGTGAAAAGTGTATTGATACGTCGGTCACCAAGCTCAAAAACCCGCTCCACAATGTCCTGCTCAATGTCCATGATTTCACCACCCTCGGCACTTTCCTTTATAATTGCCTTGATTTCTTCCTCAGAAACTTTGGATTCTGTTGTATTCTTGATGCCAAAAATGGTCAACAGAAAATCATTGGAAATGGACAAAAGCCAGACAAATGGAGCAGCAACCATTGAGAGGAGTCGCATCGGCTTGGCAACCACCATGGCAATGGGTTCCGGAAATGTCATTCCCAATCGCTTTGGGAACAATTCTCCCAAAACTATCGAAAGGTAGGTGACCAGAAGTACGATCAAACCGGTTGCTATCGGACTGGCATAGGGGGCCAAAACCTCCACTTTTGAAATGGAGTCTGCCAGGTCTGTGGTTAAGTTTTCTCCTGAATACACCCCAAGCAAAATCCCGATTAGCGTGATCCCGATTTGGACAGTTGAGAGAAATTTGGTGGGGTTTTCAGAGAGTTCC
The DNA here is from genome assembly GCA_035458065.1 of Algoriphagus sp. Classification (GTDB taxonomy): domain Bacteria; phylum Bacteroidota; class Bacteroidia; order Cytophagales; family Cyclobacteriaceae; genus Algoriphagus. The sequence goes on from DATIAI010000768.1 coordinate 2,289, forward strand.
AAAGCAATTTTGGCATTGGAGCTGCCACGGCGTTTGGCGTTTTCGAGTTTGAATTTTCTTGAAGAAACCAGTGAAAGCTCGGACATGGCAAAAACACCATTGAGCAATACAAGCAAAAGAATAATGATGAGTTCCAATTTTTTACAGGATAGTTGCAGGTAATATCCCGGCTAAAAATAAGGATTTTCTAAGGGTATTAAGTAATTGATTTGGTAATGGAAAATGAAAAAGGACAGCGATAAACTGTCCTTTCTGTATGTAAATGTTGGTTTGGAATTCTTCCGGGTTAGTTCAATCCCGGTTTTTTTTACTGTCTTTTTTTTCAGCTTTTGCAGCTCTTTTTTCTTTTAGTGTTTTGGTAGGCTTGGACTTATCGTCTTTCTTTTTGCCTTCGGGTTGCTTTGCCATTGGTATGGATGTTTACAGTTTAATTTTAGAATTGTACTGTCTGGAAGTTACTCAATTGCCGATGTTATTGGTTGCGATTGAAGCAATATTTTTTTGAAGTATTCGCATACTCAAGATTCTCACCTCCTTGATCGGTCGATCTTGGGCATTGGTTTCCACCGCAGCTATGGCATCCACCACTTCCAATCCGGAAATCACCTCCCCGAAAACTGTATAATTTTGATCCAAGTGGGGAGTGCCTCCGATTGATTTATAGACTTGTCTATGGGCTTCTGGAAATGCGTATTTATCAAAATTCCAGTAATTGTCTAAAATCAAATTCAGTCGAGTGTTTAGCTCTTTGGTTAAAACAGTGTCTTTTGTCGTTCGAGCTTGCTCCAGGGAGTCGATCAGCGGTTTGTTTGCAGGGTCATTAATTCCGAAATGCCGTGCAAGCATTTTGTTAATTCTGCCTTCATTATGAGCCAAAAGGCTGTCATTTTGGATTTTCCCTTGCACGATGTAAAACTGGGTGCTACTTGAAGCCCGTTGGGGGTTGTTAGTTCGGGCAGCTGCCAAAACTCCTCTTTTGTGAAACAAGCCAGGAACTATCTCAGCCGGGATCTGATAGGGGAGATCACTACTTCCGAGACTTGAGACCGAATCTGCATACTTGCTTTTGGTATCTCCGCCCTGGATCATAAAGTCCTGGATCACGCGATGGAAAAGGAGACTGTCGTAGGTTCCGGATTCAACGAGTTTGATGAAATTATCCCTGTGAAGGGGAGTTTCGTCAGAAAGCCGCAGAATAATTATCCCGAAATTGGTGATCATTTCCACATCAACCGGACTGGTTGAAATGTATTTTCTTTGATCTGAAAAAGTCTTTGGAACAAGAAAAGACGAAATCAAGACATAGGAAATGGTTAAGAAATACTTCACCGAAAATGACATAGCTGGCAAGAGTTGAGATGGATTGTGAAAACCTGAATTAAGTACAAAAAATGGAAAATCAGTAAACCGGACTTTTTGACTTCCCGGGATTATTTGGTTGAAAGGGCTCGGACCGATAGCCAATTTTTGAATGAATCGATCTGAAGGATTTTTTTCCGAAACCCGAATTACTTCTTTTCAAGAGAAAGAATGTAAGCGACCATATCTTTTGCATCTTCCATTTGTAGTTTAGGGTGTGGGCTCATGACCGGGTATCCCCAAGTTCCCGAACCGCCACTGATTACTTTCCTTGCCAACATATCAATGTAGGCTTGCCGAATCGGATACCGTCTTGCGATGTCAGAAAATGAGGGACCCTTGGCTTTACTTTCTTCCTTATGGCATTGATAGCAATCCGAATAGGCAACCAAAACTTCCCCTCTTTTGATCTGCACAGAATCAATAGTCTCATCTTCACCGGGAGCAATGAAAAACTCTTTGGATTTTTGATTGGACCCGAAGACTACGTCTGAATCAGATTTTTTGGGATTACAGGAAAAAAGAAGCGCCAAAAGAAGGGAATTCAGCAATTGGGTGCGGAGATTCATTGCTTTAAATTGTACTTGTTTCTAAGATGAAAAAAGAAAGTAGAAGTACAAAAACAAATGAGAGCATTATCTCCAAATGGTTATTCCTTGTGATTAAATCGATATTGAATTCCTAGGAAAAGTTGTCTGTTGGGCTTTTCTTCTGAAAATTCAAAAACGTAGACATTTCGCCAAAGGTAGGTAACGCTGCCTTGCCATTGGGGACTAAACAATGCTTGAGCTTGGACAAATTCACCTACTCCGCTAGTACCAATCCTAAACTTATTTCCTCTGGGCAGTCCAAATCCTGATCCTACTGCAGCTTCGTATCGCATTCCGGGAAAAGGGCTTGGAAAAGCATTTCCAAATCCCCCATCAATAAAAATAATTTCCTCCCGCCCGATTCTCATATAGGCAAGAGGATATACAGGACTCTTCCTCGTGGAAGTGGTAGTTAAGGGCGAACTGATTTCACTTTGAGGCATATCAGCCCAATAATTATTTCCCAGATGAAGTCCTAATCCAAGCCCAACCCATCTCCAGTCATATCGGATAAAAGGACTGATTGCAAACAAGGTGTATGTATTTTGAATGGTACTGTCTACCATAGATTCAGTGTATTGCCCAAAAGATAGATTTGCTCCATAAGTGAAAACCCCATTCGTTATGGGTTTGGATTTTCCATAACCAATTCCTGCATTCCAATAGGTGTTTTTATAGGATTGAAAGTCACTGGAGGGACCACATCCGCCACTATTGGTACCGGACGGGGAATAAATGGTTTCGGAGTAAAAAGTCCCCGAAGAATAACCCAGATTAAAAAAATCAAAGCTTTTTGTTTTGATGCTATCCTTGCCATCTTTTTCTTCCAAAGTTTGACTCATCAAAAATATCGGTAAGATCATCATTGCCAAAGTCGCCCATCGATTGGAGGGAACAGTGTTTGCTTCAAAAAGGAATTTGCCAGAAAGGACAATAGCAGGAAAAAGCATCAGATTCATAGCCAGCAATTCTGATCCCGACAACCAATTCCTCAGGATCCATGTCAATACCACATTGACCATGAGAAAGACCCAGGCTGATTTTTGTGTGGGTTGTATTGAATAGTTTTGGACATTCACCT
>DATIAI010000769.1:0-4627 GCA_035458065.1 Algoriphagus sp.
CTTTTGTACAAAAATTGCAAGCAGAAGGAAAAACGGTAGCAATGGTGGGGGATGGAATCAATGATTCTCATGCACTGGCACAGGCTGACGTGAGTATTGCGATGGGTAAAGGTTCTGATATTGCAATGGATGTAGCCAAGATGACGCTGATTTCCTCTGATTTACAGCAGGTTCCAAAGGCGCTGCGTTTATCCGGTAAAATTGTACAAGGCATTCGGCAGAACTTATTTTGGGCATTTATTTATAATCTGATTGGGATTCCGATCGCGGCGGGGATCCTGTTCCCGATTAATGGATTCCTACTTGATCCAATGATCGCTGGTGCTGCCATGGCATTCAGTTCCGTTTCAGTTGTCCTTAACAGTCTTCGGTTAAAGACTCGATCATTGTAAAAAGTACGATTTACGAGGTAAAACCGAACTACAATCCGAAAAACCAAATTGAAGTGATATTAACCGAAATTCAAGTCGTCCTCGACTAAAATCTTGATTCTTGCATCTAAAATCTAACTATCTAAAAAATGAAAACTTTAAAATTCAATACCAACATCCAGTGTACCAACTGCCTGGCAAAGGTTTCCCCAAAACTCAACGAACAATCCGGGATCGAATCCTGGTCAGTAGATTTGGAGGATCCCAACCGAACCTTAACCGTGCAGACCGATCAGCTTGAGCCTGAGGATATCAAAAAAGCCGTGCTGAAGGCTGGGTTTATCGCGAATGTGAAATAATAGAATTGAGACGTTAGACTTAAGACACAAGACAAAAAGTCTTTCATCCGTTTTTTTTGTCGTAAGTCTAAAATCTAACGTCTTGCTTCTTCATTTGAACTTCCAAAATTAAATTCCGTACTTTTGACACAATGAAATCCCCGATTTCCATATTCATCGCCCTGCTGGTATTCTTCGCTTCCGTTGGAATGGCGAAGACGACCCATTTTTGCATGGGCATGGAGATGAAATCAGAGATTGGATTTGGCGAAAAACATGTCGATTGCGGCATGGGAATGCCGATGAACCACAGTGAAAATGAACAGGACAATCAACAAGATCCCAAGTCCTGCTGCGAAAACATTACTGAACAGATTCAAATAGACGATGAATTCCAGTTGAAAAAAGTGGAATTCAAGTTTTCCCATGACTTTGCAATGGCCTTGGTTCAGGTATTCGTTTTTGGAATAGCCCCAAGTTCGTCTGAAAAGGTTACTTTTTCCCCCTACTTCTCCCCTCCCATTGATCAGGACTTCCAGGTTCTGTATCAGCGCTTTCTGATTTAAATCACAGTTGGCAGGAATTGTCCTGCACGCATTAGAACCCTGGCCAAGCTGGCCTGTGGCCTCGTTTTCTGCATTTAACTCTTGATTTATGCTCAACAGAATCGTCAAGTATTTCCTTGAAAATAAACTGGTTACAGTTCTATTCCTTCTCGTCATCATCGGCTGGGGAATTGTCACCGCACCGTTCAACTGGCAAGTGGATTTTCTCCCGAGAGATCCTGTACCGGTCGATGCCATCCCCGATATCGGGGAAAACCAACAGATCGTCTTTACCGAATGGATGGGTCGGTCTCCTCAGGACGTGGAGGATCAGATCACCTATCCCCTGACTACTTCTCTACTCGGTCTTCCCGGAGTGAAAAGCGTCAGATCAAGTTCTGCCTTCGGGTTTTCCAGTATCTACATCATCTTCGAAGAGGATATTGAGTTTTATTGGAGCAGATCCAGAGTACTGGAAAAACTCAATTCCCTTCCAGCCGGACTTCTTCCGGAAAATGTCCAACCCAAACTCGGACCTGATGCCACCGCATTGGGACAGGTCTATTGGTACACACTTGAAGGCCGGGATCCGGAAGGTAATCCAACCGGAGGCTGGGATCTTCATGAGCTTCGCACCATTCAGGATTACTATATCCGCTATTCCCTCACCGCGGTGGAGGGTGTTTCTGAAGTTGCCTCTGTAGGTGGCTATGTCAAAGAATATCAAGTTGACGTAGATCCTGGAGCGCTTAAAGCTAATGGGGTAACCCTCATGGATGTGATGGAAGCGGTCCGCAAATCCAATCTCGATGTCTCCGCCAATACTATTGAAGTTAATAAAGTGGATTACTTCATACGTGGCCTTGGATACGTGGAGGAATTGGCTGATCTGGACAAAGCGGTGGTCAAAGTCACCAACAATGTCCCGATAAGAATCCAGGATGTGGCCCGTGTCAATATCGGTCCACAAACCAGAAATATGGCCGGGATTCTGGACAAATCCGGCGCAGAAGCAGTCGGCGGAGTCGTAATCGCACGCTATGGAGATAATCCACTGAAAGTAATCGAAGGTGTAAAAGCTGAAATCGAAAAACTTTCCCAGGGACTTCCTACCAAAACGCTTGCCGATGGTACTGTTTCCAAAGTGACAATTGTGCCGTTTTATGATCGAACGGGCTTGATTTACGAGACTTTGGGCACGCTTTACGAAGCGATCAGCCTACAGATTTTAGTGACGATTCTGGTGATTATCGTCATGGTTTACAACCTGCGGGCTTCTTTGCTGATTTCAGCTTTGTTGCCACTTGCCGTTCTGATGTGCTTCATTTTTATGAAGTATTTCGGAGTGGATGCAAATATTGTGGCGCTTTCCGGAATTGCCATCGCCATCGGCACCATGGTGGATTTGGGAATTATTCTCAATGAAAATATCCTCCGGCATCTAGAAACCGCCCCAGAAAATCAAACCAAGCTCAAAACGGTCTATTTGGCAACCGCTGAAGTATCCGGGGCGATAATTACCGCGGTCAGCACAACCATCATCAGCTTTTTGCCGGTTTTCACGCTTCAGGCTGCTGAAGGAAAGCTTTTCGGTCCCTTGGCTTACACCAAAACCTTTGCGCTGGTATCGGCGGTAATTTTCACACTTCTGATTATGCCAGCCTTTTCCCATTGGGTATTCTCCATCAAAAAGGCAAAAGGTCAGATCGGCCGTTATCTGAATTATGCATTGGTTCTTTTGGGACCTATCATTGCCTTCACGGTTTGGTCTTGGGCAGGTTGGTTGCTTTTTGGATATGGTTTGGTCCACACAGCTGTTTACCATTTTCCTGAAAATGTCGGAAAACATAAAAATCTCCTGATCATCAGTGTGACCCTTTTAGCCGTCACCTGGCTTTTGACTCAGGAATGGATGCCATTGGGCGTATCTGTCAGCACCTTGACCAATTTCCTTTTCATTGCTCTGCTTTTAGTGTTGGTTCTTGGTGGATTCTCATTATTTATCAGAGTCTACCCCCGCATATTGATGTGGTGCTTAGCTCACAAAAGCACGTTTTTGATTTTTCCCTTGGTGGTGATTTTATTGGGAATAAGCGTTTGGATTGGATTCAACCGGGTTTTTGGGATTATTCCTAAAACGTTTGACCTCATTGGAGTCAATATCCGAACTACCAGCTTATGGTCGGGAATGAGTCATACTTTTCCGGGTCTGGGAAAGGAATTTATGCCATCGCTCAACGAAGGATCATTCCTCCTGATGCCGACCACGATGCCGCATTCGGGAATCCAGGAAAATAAAGAAGTCCTGCAAAAGCTGGATATGCTGGTCACGGCCATCCCTGAAGTGGATATGGTGGTAGGAAAAGCCGGCCGGGCCGAAACTGCCATCGACCCTGCACCAATCTCGATGTTTGAAAACACCATCAATTACAAAAGCGAATACGCCACCGATATCAATGGAAACCGAACCCGCTTCAAGGTAAATGAAGATGGAAAATATGAACTGAAGGATGGATCACTCTTTGATCCTGAAACCATGACTCCCAATCAGATCAACGTCAAAGATTTGGTACCTGATCCGGACGGAGAGTATTTCCGACAGTGGAGATCTCATATCAAAACTCCTGACGACATCTGGAATGAGATCGTCGGTGTGATCAATATTCCGGGAGTTACTTCTTCGCCGAAGCTTCAGCCGATTGAGACAAGACTGGTGATGCTTCAGACCGGGATGCGTGCTCCGATGGGAATCAAGGTATATGGCCCTGATTTGCAAACTATTGAAAGCTTTGGCTTACAGTTGGAAAAGTACTTGAAAGAGGTTCCATCGGTGAAAAAGGAGGCCGTTTTTGCTGACCGGATAGTAGGAAAACCTTACCTCGAATTGGACATTGACCGGGATCAAATTTCCCGATATGGATTGAACGTAGTGGATGTTCAGGACTTCATCGAAACTGCAATCGGAGGCATGAAAGTCAGCACCACAGTCGAAGGCCGGGAGCGATTCCCGATCAGGGTTCGCTATGCACGTGAATTCCGGGATGATCCGTATGCTATTGAAAATCTTCAGATTCCCACGCCTGTCGGAAATTATATTCCACTAGGTCAGGTGGCAAAAATCACCTATCGCCCCGGTCCTGATATGATCCGTGGGGAAAATAGCTTTTTGGTGGGCTATGTCCTATTGGATAAAATGCCTGGATTTGCTGAAGTGACCGTGGTGGAAGATGCCCAACGATACATTCAAGAAAAGATCGATTCTGGCGAACTGAAAGTACCGAATGGTGTCCGATACATTTTCTCGGGTTCTTACGAAAATCAAATCCGTGCCGAGCAGCGGCTTTCGATCGTTGTCCCACTTTCTCTTATCCTC
>DATIAI010000770.1:0-3175 GCA_035458065.1 Algoriphagus sp.
CAGCAAGAACAACTGTGCTCCTGACATGATAGGCGAGCTGAAAATTTCTAATAGTATCATTTTTTATTTGTTGAAATACGATTCGATGCACGAAGATAAAACCAGAACCTGATTTTGCAAAGACAATTCAGGTCACAGAAGTGTTATTGGATTAATTAATCCAGATCATCAAGATCTTCTTCCTCGAAATCTTCCTCGTCGTCAAAATCCTCTTCTTCATCAAAGTCTAAGATATTGTCGTCAAGCAATTCGCTCTCTTCATCGAGATCGTACTCGTCTTCAAATTCGTCTTCGAACTCGTCCTCTTCTTCGAAGTCGTCAATTTCATCGAATTCTTCTTCAAAATCCTCCATGGCTGTCTTAAAAGGGTTTTATTGGTTTAATCGGTACGAAATAAGCCAAAAAATTAATTACACCAATACTGGTTTCTTTAATTTTTTTTTTGGCCTTGATTCCAGAATGAGGGCCTTTTCACTTACCTACTTTTCCTTCAGAATATTAGCTCAAGTTAATATTCTAAGAACCATAAATTCTCTGGAATTTTTTATCATTTGATCCATTTTTCTTATGGAAAATCGATAAGATCCTAGTCATAAAATTTTTTCAAATGAATAAGGTTATAAGCGGTCAATTCGAATATCCTAAGAAACTTATGCAGGATATATTGAAAATTTGCTTTTAACATTCAATAGAACTTTGGAATTCAAACAGGGGATCAATTTTTGGAGAAATGTGTGACTAATTTGGGCACATTTCCACAATTACCCACAACTCGACTCCATGCATGATAAGTTTACTTTCGGGAAGTTTGGAAGCTGTTTTCTCAATACGCTTCAATAGTCCAGAAATTGACGTTTTCAATAGTCTTTCAATTCGACTTTATCCAATTTCGGAAAAGTAAGGTTGGTATGAAACTATTAGGCAAAAAAAAACTGACCTTAATTGGATCAGTTGAAGATGGTTTTTATGTATTTTTTTATCAGGGGTTTTGATAAATATTCTTTGACGACTTGGTATTGGCTTGCTTTTGTAATGTCTCTTTCATCCACCGAACTGCTTAAAATGTAAATTTGGGCATCTTGGTTTACAGGTTTGAATCGATCCAGAAAATCCCAACCGTTCATTTCAGGCATGTTTAGATCCAAAAAGAGATAATTTGGACGGATCCCATCTATTTCTTCCAAGGCTAGTTTGGCACTTTGGTACTTGAAAAACTGACATGGCTCTTTCACGTTCTTGGATATCAGTTTTTCAGTCACAAAAGTGCTGATCGGATCGTCGTCTATGAGAACTATCGTTAACATCAAAATGCAAAAATTTGATTTTCAAATACAATAAAACTTATACAAAAGTATAAGTTATTGAACACTGTGCAAATACTTTGCCATAAAAATTATAACTATTCAGTGAAATTGGCTGATTACCTGAACTTTTCCTTGCCAACTAATAAGTCAAAAAATAAAACGAAGTCGGAAGCCAGACTGAATAATGGATATTGGAAAGTGGCAGGCTTATTTTTCTCGAAAAAGAAATGACCCACCCAGGCAAATCCATAGCCGACAAAAGGGATTGAAATCAACCACAAATAATTTCCTGTAATGAGGGAAGCGGCAAGAATGAGAAACAAAAGTCCTGTCCCAACAAAATGCAATCTCCTGCACATCGGATTCTGATGCTCTTCCAAGTAATATGGGTAAAAATCTTTGAGTGTTTTAAATCTTTTCTCCATCTCAATTTTTGGTTTGATTCTTTTGATCCAAAAAGGATTGTAGGACGGTATTTAGAGTTTTTTCAACCTTTTTCTGTTTGTACTTAGGACTGCTGACCTCTGTGACGCCGGTTAATGTCATCAGATATTTATCCTGTACAGGATCAATAAAATCTACGATTACCTGCAATAGCTCATAATTACTTGTCGAAACCCTATTGAAATTCGGATTATAGGGATTGTACATCCATGGATCATAAACTCTATATCCCCAAAAAGGATAGGGGTTTTGGTTATTTACCACTTCACGTTGCCTAGAGTCCTCGTTTGAGTGATAGCGAATAACTATATCCGGTCTTTTTGAATCGTAAACCATTCCAGCTTTTTCGAGTGTTTCCTGGATCTGGATTTGGACAATTTCATCAATAAATTGCTCAGAGAATCCTCTCATGCCAACTTCTTTATTGATTAATACAAAAGTCTGATAAGGTTTGGATACCGGAATTTCAGTATTCTCCTTGAAAACTTCTATCGAGCTGCATGAAGGAAGAATCGCGATTGCGGTAAATAATAGTAGAAGCAATTGAATTTTCCGTGTCATGTTTGGGCATTTGATGCAATGGAAACTCATAGGTGTATGGAAAGTTAGTTTTTCTTGTCTAACGAAAAAACAAAAGTCTTTATTCAGAAATTTTCCCCGACAATGGGCAGGATTACTATTTTTGCGAAACGAATTTTCATGAGCAAACCTGATTTTGACGATATTTTTATGGAATTGGCGGTTAATCTCGCCAAACGGTCTCATTGCATCAAAAAACATGTAGGGGCAGTTTTGACCAAGGATACCAGAATTATTTCCATCGGGTACAATGGTCCTCCAGCCGGTACGCACAATTGTGATGTAGAGTTTCCAGAATCCGGTTGCGCCAGAGACAGCAAGGGAAGTTGCTCTCTAGCGCTCCATGCTGAGCAAAATGCGATTCTTTATGCGGTGAAAAATAATACTTCTGTGGATGGTTCTACACTTTATGTAACTCTTTCGCCCTGTTTAGCCTGTGCAAGAATAATTTTCTCGATGGGCATTTCCAAAGTGATCTATCTGTTTTCCTATGCTGAATACAAGGGAATAGGAAGTGATGAAGGTGTGGATTTTCTAAGAAAATTTGGTGTGAAAGTGGAGCGATATTCTAAAGAACTGTCAGTTTACGACCAGCTGATTTAGATAAAATTAACTTCGGGGTGGAGTTCAATCCCGAATTTTTCTCTCACCGAATGCCTGATATTTTCTGAGAGGCTTTTAATTTCCATTCCGTCACCATTTCCATAATTAACCAAAACCAAAGCTTGCTTGGCATGTACTCCCACATCTCCGAACCTTTTGCCTTTCCACCCTGTCTGTTCGATTAGCCATCCAGCGGGTACTTTTACCCCTTCCTCGTTTGGATATCCCGGGATTCCCAGAAACCT
>DATIAI010000771.1:0-2409 GCA_035458065.1 Algoriphagus sp.
AATTCGATTCGGGCTTGAAGAGAAATGGGAAGAAATGAAAACTGCCCCGTCCAGAATGTATCTGTTGGGAAATCGATACGTCTTCTTCGCTTTTCCTCCGAAAGCACAGAATCAACAGATCAAGGCAGGTCTCCTGGCTCATCTGATTTTTGCCGGCCTTCTCATCCCGTCCCGATAGTTATCGTGACTAGGTCAATGGCATAGTGGAGCAAAAACTTTTTTCCTTCCGATTAGCTCGGAAAGACAGACTGACAGTTGCGGGGACAGCTCCGGTTTTACACCGGATTCCCTTTTAATCCCAAGAGCCGAACGAGCGGATTGGGAACCTTCATCGGCGACAAAGTAAAGCGATTTTGATTTGGTAAAAAAGCCATGGACAGTAACAAATTTTGGAAAGCAGGGATTATCTCTTTTACCTTGGCAGAATATTTCGTCAACCAATTCCTGTTATTTTGAAAGCCAAAAAACCCATTTTTCGCTCAAATTCAATCAATTACCTTCTTTACTTTTTGGTATTGGCTCTGCTTATTTCCTGCGGAAAAAAATCTGAATCAATCACTGAAAAAACTCCAATTGCACTGAGCTACGCCAAAGGATTTGAAATTTTTCAGGGAAAAGATTTTTGGGAAATCCACGTAACTCAGGGCTACACCGGAGCGGAAAAAACGTTTCGATATCTGGTTTTGGAGGAAAATTCCAAAGCTGAAAAAACAGGATTTGATGCAGTCGTACAGCTTCCGATTTCCAAAGTGGTGATGACATCCACCACGCATATTCCGCATTTGGATTTGCTAAAATCGACCGAAAAACTGATCGGTTTTCCCCAAACGGATTTGATTTCCTCCGAAAAAACAAGAAAACTGATCGAATCAGGGAAAGTCACTGACCTGGGAAATGGACCCTCTGCTAACCCCGAAATGGTCATCGATTTGCAACCGGATTGGATGATGATTTCGACTTTGGGCGAGGATTTGAGATACTTGGATCTTTTTGCGCAAGCTGAAATTCCAGCGATTATCAACGGGGAATATGTGGAGCAAAATCCTTTGGGAAGGGCCGAATGGATCAAATTCACCGGGATTTTACTAGGGAAATATGAAGAAGCAGTGAACGCTTTTGAAGCGATCGAAAAAGCATATCAGGATGCTGAAAAACTCACCCAGAACTTGACGGAATCAGCAAAACCAAAAGTTCTGAGCGGTGTGATGTATCAAGACATTTGGTATGCTCCAGGTGCTGACAGTTGGGGAGCGAGAATCCTCGAAAACGCAGGAGGAAGTTATATTTTCTCTGACCAAAGCGGCGAAGGAAGCCTGCAACTCAATTATGAATTTGTCTTGGATAATGGACTGGAAACTGATTTTTGGATCGGTTCGGCTGACTTTGCTGATCTGAAAACCATGGGGAATTCAGAACCCCGCTATCAGGCTTTTAAGCCATGGAAAAACGGACAGGTCTATACATACACGGCAAAAAAAGGAGCAACCGGAGGATTGGAATATTTTGAACTCGGCTACGTCCGTCCCGACTTGATTCTCAAAGATCTGATCAAAATCCTTCATCCGGAATTGCTGCCTGAATATGAGTTGTATTTTTATCAGAAGCTGGAATAATGAAACACAAAAAATCCCTTCGACTTCGCTCGGGGACCGAGTTCAATAGCGAATGGAGGGAAAGAGTGGAGTTCGGCTTTGCCGAATTCCACTCTTTCCCTCTCAAATCCAACGACAGGGGGCCGAGCGAAGTCAAGGCCAATACTTAACAAAATAATAAATAACATCACCGTGGCTGGTGTTAACACCGGCCATAACCAAAACAAAAAATGGCCCACCGCCCCTACCTTTTCCCCATCGCTATCGTCATTCTTGGATTGAGCTTTCTGCTCAACCTGAGCTTGGGATCGGTATTGATTCCTTTTGGGGAAATCGTATCGGGGTTGATTTCTGGTGATTGGGGCAAGAGTTCTTGGGAACAGATAATCCTCAATTATCGACTTCCAAAAGCCCTTGTAGCGATCTGCGCTGGAATTGGGCTGAGTCTCAGCGGACTTCAGATGCAGACCTTTTTCCGAAATCCACTGGCAGGTCCTTTTGTCCTGGGGATCAGTTCCGGTGCAGGATTGGGCGTCGCGATTTTGATGCTGGCAGGTTCGGCAATTGGATTTGCCCTGAGCGGAGTGAATTCCTGGGCGATCGCTTTCGCAGGAGTTTTGGGTGCTGGATTAGTGCTTTCAGCCGTCAGTTTGGTGGCATGGAAAGTCAAAGACAGCATGACGCTTTTGATCGTCGGCTTGATGTTTGGATCGGCAGTTTCGGCAGTGATTTCGGTGCTTTCCTACTTCTCAGGAGCTGAGGCATTGAAGCTTTTCACCGTTTGGTCGATGGGAAGTTTGGGAGCTTTGGGCTGGTC
>DATIAI010000772.1:0-3193 GCA_035458065.1 Algoriphagus sp.
TTGGTTTGAGGCTCCAAACTGGGAAAGACATGAAATCTACACGCCAAAAATTTATGTCGCGGAAAAGGAATGGAGCAACTCGATGCTTAACTTTTCCCTGGATGTCAATCAGGATGGTTGGGTGGATTTCATTCGGGTGGATTTCCCGGGCAAAGCAGTCTATTGGCATGAAAATCCACAAGGAAAAGACCAACACTGGAAGGAACACCTCATACACGAAACTGTTGGAAATGAATCTCCGGGATTCTACGATGTGGATGGGGACGGGAGAAAGGACATTCTCTGCGGCGATGTGGCAAACAAGCAAATGATTTGGCTGAAATCACCGAATTCCAAGGAGGATTTGACTTGGAAAAAATACACCATCAGCCTTCCCGGCACTCCCGGTTCGGAAAATTTCTCCCATGGTTTGGGCTTCGCTGATATAAATGGTGACAAACGAAATGATGTGATTGTCCGCGAAGGATGGTGGGAAAATCCAGGGGACCCGACCCGCCCAGACTGGAATTGGCATCCTTCAAATCTGGGAGAACCCAGTTCTCACATGTACACCTTTGACTTCAATAATGATGGACACTTGGATGTATTTACGGCTTCTGCTCATGAGCGGGGAATTTGGTGGTACGAGAATGAAGGTGACGGTTCCAATCAGAAATTCATCCGACATACGCTGACCGAGGAAATGTCCGAAACCCATGCTATTGCTTTTGAAGATATCAATGGAGATGGAAAAAAGGATTTTGTGACCGGAAAGAGGTACTATGCTCATATGCGTCAGGGGACAGGAGCTTTGGAACCCGCCTATCTCTATTGGTTTGAATACGTGCCGGGTAAGACCCCACAATGGATTGCCCATCAGATTGATGATGACTCTGGTGTCGGATTAAATGTCGTTGCAGAGGACATCAATAAAGACGGACTGACCGATGTGGTCATCGCCAATAAGAAAGGAATCTTTGTCTTTGAGCAGGAGAAGGATTGAAAAATACAGCCCTATTTTGAAGGTAACTTTTCCATGAATTTACATGAAAGGAATAGGTGTCTCGGACCTTGGCTGACCTCGTTTTTTCATAATTTTTAATAACCTTCTAAGACTTCTTCTATTTTTTCTTTAAAATCTGAGTTTAAATGGGTAGGTTTTCGCCCAAATACTACCCACTATGAAAAAGTATCTTTGGCCATTTTTAGCACTTGGCCTCAGTTATTGTCAAGAAAAAGCCCCTGCGCCAGAGCCGGTTTTACCTGTGCCTAATGAGCGACAGATAGCTTGGCAGGAACTGGAATTCTACGGTTTTGTCCACTTCAATATGAATACATTCTCAGATCGGGAATGGGGATTTGGTGACGAAAAACCTGAACAGTTTAATCCCACAGAACTTGATGCCCGGCAGTGGGCCCGCGTGGCGAAAGAAGCCGGAATGAAAGGTTTGATCATTACGGCAAAGCACCACGATGGCTTTGTACTTTGGCCATCAGCATATACTGAGCATTCTGTGAAAAATAGCCCGTGGCGTGATGGAAAAGGCGATTTGATAAAAGAATTTGCGGATGCATGTCGTGCTGAAGGGCTGAAAGTAGGAATCTATTACTCCCCTTGGGACCGGAATCATCCGGACTACGGAAAGCCGGAATACCTCACCTACATGCGCAACCAGCTGACCGAATTGCTGACCAATTACGGTGAGATCTACGAAATCTGGTTTGACGGAGCCAATGGAGGCACAGGCTGGTACGGCGGTGCCAACGAGGAGCGAAAGGTGGACAAATTCACCTATTATGATTGGCCAACCACGATTGATTTGGTGAGAAAATTGCAGCCGAATGCCATGCTTTTCAGCGATGCCGGACCGGATGTACGCTGGGTTGGAAATGAACACGGCTTTGCCTACGAGACCACCTGGTCCAATCTGATGCGGGATTCGGTCTATGCCGGCATGCCGGAATTTTCGGAAAAATGGGCAACAGGTCAGGAAAACGGAACCCACTGGGTGCCTGCTGAGTCGGATGTCAGCATCCGACCGGGTTGGTATTATCATGCTTATGAGGATCACAAAGTGAGAACTTTGCCAGATCTGATGGAGATTTATTACAAAAGTATCGGACAAAACAGCTCTTTGTTAATCAATTTTCCAGTCGATCGACGTGGCTTGATTCATGAGAAAGACGAAGAAGCTATCCTGAAAATGGCTGCCAAAATCAAGGAAGACTTTGCCGTAAATCTTGCGAAGGAAGTATCAGCAGAATCAAGTTCCGATCGTGGATATGGTTACGAAGTCGAAAACCTTCTTGATGGAGATTTTAACACTTACTGGACGACACCAGACGGTCAAATTCAAGCTTCTTTAGAATTGGATTTTGGGAAAGAGGTTTCTTTCAACCGTCTTTTGCTTCAGGAGTTTGTCAATTTGGGTCAGCGAGTCAAGTCTTTTTCCCTGGAAAAAGAAGTGAATGGCAGTTGGGAAAAAATTGCTGAAGGCACGACAGTGGGATACAAGAGAATTCTGAGATTTCCGGATACCCAAGCTCAAAAGATCCGGATCAATTTCCTGGAGGGAAAAGGAATTCCGGTGATTTCCGAAATCGGTGTTTATCATGCTCCTGCTTTACTTTACCCTCCCAAAATTACCAGGACACCTGATGGAAAAGTGACCATTTCGGCCGCAGAAGGTAGTCAGGATATCTATTTCTCTCTAGATGAAAATGCTCCAAAAGTCGAGGGAAATGTCTATTCCGGAGAGTTTGAGGTAATAGAAGCCACCACTGTACAAGCCATTGCTGTAGATCCAGTTTCCGGCAAAAGCTCTGAACCAGCCCGGGTGGATTTTGATTTGGCAAAGGGAAACTGGAAGGCGGTTTCTGCAGATTCAAACGCTGTGAAAGCAATAGACGAAAATCCTCAGTCGTATTGGACTTCTCAAAACAATGAACTGGTTTTGGATCTTGGCAAAGAAATTACCCTGAAAGGATTTACGTATTTGCCTATGCAGGCCAGGTATCCAAGTGGCTACATTTCGGGGTATTCGATTCAGGTAAGTCAGGATGGAAAAAGCTGGAAAGAAGTGGCAAAGGGTGAGTTTTCAAACATTCAAAACAGCCCAATCGAGCAGGTTGTTCGATTTGATCAGGTGCCCGCAAGATTTATCAAACTAAAAGGCTTGTCAACAACTGATGGAAATCCAGCTACTTTCGGTGA
>DATIAI010000773.1:0-8334 GCA_035458065.1 Algoriphagus sp.
ATGATCCCCGGAATTAAAGGGACCCATCTGGCCACAGTCAAACAAATCAATGAAGATCCGGACGGAGAATACCGGATTTTGATTGTGTTGGGGTCTTTTCAAAATTCCTCCGAATCCAACGAAATCTGGGCCAGGATTGCCTTTAACTATGCCTCCAACCAGGCCGGGTTTTTCTTTTTTCCGGAAGTGGGGGATGAGGTCCTGGTCACTTTCATCAACGGGGACCCCAGGTTTCCGGTCATTACCGGAAGCCTTTACAGCTCCAAACTCAAACCTAAAATTGAACCGGACGCAGAAAACTCCACCAAAGCCATTCATTCCAAATCCGGCATAGCCTTCATTTTCAATGAAAAGGATAAAATCCTGACCATCGAAACTCCGGGCGGAAATACCCTGATCCTGGATGACAAGGAAAAACAGATCTCCATGAAGGACTGCAATTCCAATGAGGCAATTCTGAATCAGGACGGAATCAAACTTTCCAGTCCCAAGGATATTGTCCTGGATGCAAAGGGGAACATCAATCTCAAGGCGGTTTCAGGAATCAGCATGGAAGCCTCCGGGGGAGATTTAAAAGCCAAAGGCCTCAATGTTTCACTGGAAGCCCAGATTTCTATGAAAGCCGCAGGAAATGCCTCAGCGGAATTTTCGGCCTCCGGCCAGACTACGCTCAAAGGTGCAATGGTTATGATAAACTGATTTAAATATGCCACTAGCTGCAAGATTGACCGACATGCATACCTGCCCCATGCAGACTCCGGGGCTGCCGCCTATTCCCCATGTGGGAGGTCCTGTCCTCGGACCCGGAGTTCCCACCGTCCTGATAGGTAAACTGCCCGCGGCAGTTTTGGGTGATTCCTGTATCTGTGTGGGACCGCCGGATTCGATTATCAAAGGTTCCGCCACAGTGATGATCGGGGGTAAACCCGCTGCCCGCATGGGAGATTCCACTGCACATGGGGGAACAATTGTCCTGGGTTGTCCAACCGTAATGATAGGAGGCTGAGATGGGGGATTCGTCAAATGCATTTTTGGGAAAGGGTTGGGCCTTTCCGCCTGCTTTCGAAATTGACTGCAAATGGGTGGAAATGGTTTCTGCCGAGAAGGATATTCAGCAGAGCATCCGGATAATTCTGGGTACTATTCCTACCGAAAGAGTCATGGAACCCAAATTTGGCTGTGATATTCTCAGCTATGTCTTTGAAACCAATGACCCTACCTATCTGACTCTGCTCAGAGATGCCATCAGTGACTCGTTGCTGTACTATGAACCCCGGATTAAAGTACAGGAAATAAGATTTGGCAAGGAAAACCTTCTGGAAGGCATCCTTCAGGTTCATATCAGCTATACAGTTATTATCACCAATTCCAGGAGCAACATGGTATTTCCCTTTTACTTCAAAGAGGGGACAAACCTCTGATTCTTTCGCATGATCTGAAGTGTTATGAAAAACGGAATCAACCAATCTGGCAGACTTCTTCCTCCTCTGGACCCAAACTATGTGGTTCCGGATGAGCGGACTCTGTTGGATTTGGTTCAATTCACCTTAAACTATTCCCAAGCGGTATCCTTCTATGATTTTCAGAATAAGCCCTTAGGAACCTGGAGGCCTTTTTTGTTGCATGACCCTGTTTTTATTACCGGGTTGATAGCCGCCACAGCCCTGGATCCCCATAAACTGAGGCAGGAGGAACTTTCAGCCAAAACCGAAAACAAAAGCAGATCACAAAAAGAAGTTCATGATGCCATGGCAGTAAACCTGCTGGCCATGGTCAAAAATCTCATGCACTGGGAGCAGCTTTTCAATGACTGTAATTATTCGGGTCCTCTGGTTAAGGAAATCATGAACAGCAGGATGTTTCTGGAACCCATAATCCGCCAGGTGTTTCCCTTTCAGAAACGTTTCCAGGCATCTGAATTTCCGGAGGTAATTCTCCTGGATAAGCCTGAAGAGGGCGAAGTGAATTTTTCTGAAATTTTCAAAGCCGCGTATAAAAACATGGTCTTTATCATTGAGTTGGCGGCAAAACGGTTTGATGAACTTATCAAGGCAGAAACAAAAGACCATCAACCCCACATCGGACTCCTTTTGGCGGCATTAAGGCTTTTTATGGAAGTCCAGGCGGATCTGAATTCGCTGACCCGTCGCCATCTGGATTTCTATTACCAGAAGATTTTAAAGCAGTCTCCGTTACCGGCAACTCCTCTCCAAATCCTGATCGGGCTGCTGCCCAAACCCGGGGCTGAGGTGATATCCGAGAACTCTTCCTTTAGCCTGGTTTTTCCCTCAAAAAAGTCAATTCCATTTCAGAATCCGTTTTTGACTGAACTTAGCCAGGCAAGAATTGTCGAATTGAGAACCTCTTACAAAAGCAATTATTTTCCATTCTCCTCAGGTCTGAGTAAAAATCATGTTGCCCTCAATGCCATCTACGATGCAGTATTGCATCAGGGAGAGGGGAAAAATGAAGTCACTTTCAAAGGAGATTCACATCTGGATTTCCCCTTGGCGATGGGGGAGGACCAAAGTCAAAAAGGACTGAACCACCGGACTATGAGTGCGAGTCTTTTGGGTTTGGTAGTGAGTTCTCCGGTTTTTCTGGTCGAAAGCGGAAGGCATTTTTTTCAGCTGACCTTCGAACTCAGTCCGGATTCCTGTAAAAAGTTCAAACAGATTCTTTCGGGTTTACTTCATGAAAAGGAAGCAGCCATGGGGATATCCCACCAACATTCCGACAATGAGCTAAAAGGTTTTATCCAGGCTTTTTTAAACGAGGCGTTCTCTGTTGCTGTAACCGGAGGGGAAGGTTGGAAAACCCTCGATTATCTGCACCTCAGCTTCAACGATGCAGACTGTAAACTGGTCATCAAGCTGGAACCGGAAGGGATTGCAGAAATGCCGGTGCCTTTTGATCCGCAACTCCATGGAGGTATCTCCGGTACCGGCTGGCCATGCATCCGGCTTATGCTAAACAATTCCGCCCATTACCCTCCCTATAGGCCACTTGAGGTTTTGGAAATTTTGGAAACAGAAATTCTTACCCTTTCCAAAGGTGTCAGTTCCGGATTTGAATGCACCAACCAGTCCGGTAAACTGGACACGAGCAATCCTTTTCTTCCCTTTGGACCCCTGCCTACCAAGGATTCTTACCTGAAAGTTTTTAATCCCCTGATTTTCAACAAGTATCTATCACGCCTGTCATGTAGGTTGACCTGGCTCGGATTACCCGAAGAGAGAACCGGATTTACGGGTCATTACAGGGCATATCCGGAGGAAATAACCAACCGGAGTTTTCAGGGGCAAATAACACTCAAATCCTCACTAGGTGAAGGGGAAAGTTCTCTTCCCAAACCGGAGCAAAAATTCCGGCTTTTTGAAACAGTGGATAAATCGGATGGTGAATACCTGGTCAAAAACAAAACTGTGGATCTTAACCTGGACCTGATTGATATGTCCGTCCTAAAGGAGCCGACCCAGAAGAATCCGGCTTTTCAGGACCAGGTGTTTCTTTCTCTCCGGCTTGCCGAACCCAGTCCTTTTGCCTTCGGCCATGAGCAATACATGCAGCTTTACGCTGACATTTCTTTTTATAACAGCAGGTTTCCGCGCAGACAAAAGGAACTTCCAAAGTCACCCTATACACCCCAGCTGGAAAAAATTGAATTTACCTACAGCAACCACACAAAGGAAAATCTTGGCCGGAGAGGGAACGATTCTAATGTAAGTGTCAAAATATTTCATCTGTATCCTTTTGGATACAGTCAGGTTTTTCCTGCCTCCGGTAACGGATCTTCCTTTCTGGTGCCGCAGCTAAAGGGAAACGGAAATTTATTCATAGGACTGACGGATGTTTTTGAAAACCAGTTTATCAATCTTGGATTCAAACTCCATCCCGCTTTTTTTATTCATACCATCACCCAGCCTCCTAAAGTGTCCTGGGAGTACCTGGAGAAAAACACCTGGGTGCCTTTGGGGAATCAGCTGATGGAGGATTCCACCCACGGGATGCTCCAGTCCGGTATCGTGAAAATAAAACTTCCCTCCAGACTGGATTTCAGCAATACCCGGCTTGCTTCGGGAAAGTTTTGGCTCAGGGTGTCCAATTCGGGAAGTACGGATATCAACAGCCGTTTGATTTCCCTGTTTACCAATGCGGCCTGGATAAACCAGGTGCAGGAAAATAACCCTGTACCTCTTCGTCCGGAAGAGCTTCGGGAGGCCCTGACTGTGGTGTCCAACGGAAACCCCTCCCTGAACGGTGTAGCAGGCCCTTATTTTATCAAAATTCCAACCTTTCAGAAATCAGAAGGGCAGGACAGAGTCCGGGTCAGCGAATTGATCCGGCACCGAAAAAGAGGGATTACCACCTGGGATCTTGAGCGCCTTGTTTTGGAACGCTTTCCCCAGATCGGACGGGTAATGGTTTATGGAAGAAGTGATTTTCCGCTTCACCTGGTGAAAAGCAGCAATATTCAGGTGGTGGTGATTCCCCACTCCCCATTGAATGCCCAGTTCAAGTACGAGGGGTTTAGGGCTCCCTTTGAGCTGCTGCAGGAGATCAAAAGCTACCTCCAATCCTATATTTCTCCATTTTCAAGACTTGAGGTTTGTAACCCCGTGTTTGAAAAGCTTAAAATCCGGGGTGCTGTAAAATTCAGACAAACTCAGCAATCCGGGTATTACCGGGATATTCTAGAAAGGGAACTGATAGAATTCCTGTCTCCAAATCCCGGGGATTTTCAGAAGGAAAAGGGATTTATCAATTCTGTTTACAAGGCTGAAATCCAGAATTTCATTGAATCCAGGCCTTATGTGGATTTTATAACCGGCTTTTCAGTACTTCAGATTGTGGAGGTTCAGGGCAGCTACAAAATTATTGACACAGCCGAACCCCTGTACAGAGTGGAATTGCTCAGAACCATAAGCCCCTACGCGATTCTCACTTCCTCGGAGTCCCATCAGCTTGAAATCATTTACGGAAATGAGTTGCAGGATTCCAAGGTGTCCAGCATCGGGGACCTTTCCATCGACTCGAATTTTATAATCAATCAAACCAGAAAATAACACTTGGCTTTAATCCATTCATGGCAGATTCAACCGGAAATACAGTAATTATCAACGATAGGGAACAGCTTAAAAAGTACTTCAGAAGCGGTATGCTTCCTGGAGAAGTTCACTTTGCCATCCTTATTGATTCCATGTTCAACAAAGTGGATGACGGAATCAACAAGAACGACGAAGATGGTCTGATGATCTTTCCTACCGGTGATGAAGAGGTGTTGCTGAGTTTTTACGATTCACTGAAGGATAAAAAAGCCAGTTGGGTTCTGGTCAACGGGCAGGGCGAGACTAAAGGAATTATCCTTAGGGAAAAGGGAAAGGATAACCCGACTATTTTCTTTCAAAAAGGGGGAAACGTCGGTATCGGAACTGACAATCCCAGTCAAAGTCTGGAAGTCAACGGACTGATCGCTTCCCACGGAAGGGTAGGGGTTTTTAAAAAGGGAAAGGTTCCGGCAGACGGCAATTGGCATGATGTCCTGACCAATTTGACCGGATGCCAGGGTTTTGAAATTGTAGCACATGCCGGGCGAAAACAGAAAGGGAAGTATTCCCTCCTGCATGCCACCGCTCTGAGCACATTCGGGAATTCAAAACCCAAAATCACAAAAACCTGTGCCCATTATGGATTTTGGTGGAATAAGATCGATTGCCGCTGGATCGGGGACACCTTCAATTATCGACTTCAGATCAGGACGGGAAGCAATTATGGAGGAGACTCCATGATCACTTTTCGGATCGGGAAATTATGGGACGATGACTTTTTGAATGAACTCTGATTATGGAAAAGACCGGCTCAATTCTTAAGGATCTTCAATTAAAACCTGCTCAGGATTTTAAGCACCTGATGGAAAAAGGCTTAAAATACGTCCAGGGCTTTAGCGGTGACATCTGGACGGATTACAACTCCCATGATCCCGGAGTGACCATCCTGGAGCAGTTTTGCTATGGTCTTACCGAACTTGCCTATAAGACTTCTTTTCCGGTAGAGGATCTTCTCGTTGAAGGTCCGGATGGACGGATCAATTGGGAGAAGAATTCCTTTTATTCCCCGGCTCTGGTCTTCAGTTCACATCCCTACACGGTCTCTGATTTCAGAAAACTGCTCATAGATACCTTTCCGGAAATCCAGAACTGCTGGCTCAGCCCGGTATATCCCCAAGGCAAGGAAGATGGGATCAAGGGGGTCTACCAAGTCGAGGTCTTGCCAGCTCTGGCCTTCCAAAAGGAGTTGAGGAAAAGGCCTGAAGTGGCCAAATCATTTCTGAAGCGCCTTCAGCACTTTCTTGAAACCAACCGAAACCTGGGCGAGGATTTTGACCGGCCTATCCTGCTGGTTTCACATCCGATCTTCCTGCAGGCAAGTATAGAAATTTCCCCGGAGGAGGATCCCGATCAGGTGATGGCTGAAATTCTCTTTGCCCTTGAGGTCTATTTATACCACCCTGTAGCTTTCTCCAACCTGGATGAACTTCAAAAACAGGGGATAAGAGCGGAGGATATTTTCTCCGGTCCCCGATTAACCCGTGGATTTATCAGGGATTCCGAACTCAAAGACCGGAGCAAAGTCCTGCACACCGAGAAATTATTGCAGCTTATTTCGAAAATACCCGGGGTAAAAAAATGCTGGAACCTGGCAATGGATAAGGAGGGAATATCCAAAACTTTTGCCTTGCCCCCAATGCGCTACGCATCAATCAATACCGATCCAAACGATTCGGAATGCATCTATTCGACTCTGAAAATTTTTGTCAACGGCAACCTCCAACGCCTGAACAGGGCCAGAATTTCAGACCTGCTGTTGGACCTTTGGTCAAAAAAATACAGGGTATATCAAGTGGACCTCTTTCGGGAAACCTTTTGGAAAAGTAACCTGAAAGGCCGGTTCAGAAACCCGAAAAAATATCATTCCATCCAGCATCATTTTCCCGGGATATATGGTCTGGGAAACGAAGGGATCTCCAGTCATGAACCTCTGGAACGTCATGCCAAAGTCCGTCAGTTGAAAGGGTACCTCATGCTGATGGAAAAGCATCTGGCCAATTATTTGGCTCAGCTGGCCCACCTGCCGGATTTTTTTGACCATGATACCCAAGGCAATCCGGGAACCTATTTTTCACAGGACTTTGAATCCAAAATTGGAAATGATGAGCTTGAAATTAAATCTGCGCTACGGCCCGGTTTTAACGGTTCTGGAATTAATCCCCAGACCGGAGAATCACGCCTTGACTGGCTGCGGAGGAAAAACAGAATACTGGACCACCTGTTGGCCAGATTCGGGGAAGAAGTCAGGGACCTTCCTTTTCAGCTTGCCCTGAAACTCAACCTCCTGGGAAATGAAGAGGAAATGCTCGCTGCCATGCTGCTGCAAAAATCCCGCTTTCTAAGGCAGATTCCCGAACTCAATTATGGAAAGCACAGAGCCGAATTTCACCTTTCCCAAGAAGGCAAATCTTTTTCAACGCTGGAAAAAGTGCTCAGTATCCTTATGGGAATTGATATAAAAAACCGCGCACTGATCCCTGAATTTTTACCGAAAAATGTTTCGGACCAAAACATCCAAGGATCCCCGGGTTTTCTCTCTTCCAACAGTTCCTATGCCGACCTGATCGCGAAATTCAGACCGCTTTCCAAAAAGGAAAGGGAGTTTCCAAACCTTCCAATTCCTGCAAGACCGGAATTTTCCTTCGGAAAAATCGGGATACGGGACCTTTTTTCCAGAGCTGTTGACCCCGATTCCTATTGGATATCCAGGGAGCCCTCACGGGTGGGCCTGACCGAAGTCCTTTTTCAAAAATCCGAATCCAACTGGGTGAGTTTTTGGGAGGGAAGGGACGCAAACGAAGCCATTCAGGCCATTGCACAAAACATTCAATACTTCAGAGCAATGAATTCATCCTCCGAAGGGATGTATCTGGTGGACCATATTCTTTTGAGAAACATACTGGAAGGTGCTGAATATGGTTTTGTTCTGCTTGACGAATGGGGAAATTCCACCTTTAAGTCTCCTTGGACAGCCACCGAAGAGGAGCGGAAATCACTTTTGGAAAGGTTTTACCTGGCGGCACACCGGCCGGGCGCCTACAAAAAAACAGGAGATACACTGGAAATTTTTGGGGACAAAGGCGAACTCCTTGGGAGTTTTAAGGGATATAAAGGAAATGATACAACTCCTGCCATGGAAGCTGTATCGCAGCTTTCCAGTCTTATGTCCGGGGACAGGGAAGTTTCCGGATTCCTGTCCCTTCGGGAATTGGAGGGATTGAGATTG
>DATIAI010000774.1:0-6080 GCA_035458065.1 Algoriphagus sp.
AGAAGCTTCGCTGGAAGGTAAATTTACTGGAAGTCCCGAAGGAGTGATGAAAGAGGAAGTCAGCATGAAAAAGATCAACAGCAAGAAGATAATGTCAGTCATGGAAGACATGCTGAATGCTGCATCGACTTTGTTTTTGGCCTGAAGTCCCATAATTATTTATCCTGCAAGAGGTCAATAAATTCAACTGAAGTGTACTCCATGTTGTGAACCAGCTTAGAAACCTGGGTCACCAAATAATTGTATCCGAGATAGGCAATAATACCGACTACAAGTCCTGCAGCTGTGGTGATCATAGCCTCGTAGATTCCCATTGAAAGCAATTTGGGAGAGACCATTCCCTCTTCTTGAGCAATGGAAATAAATGCCTGGATCATCCCCGTTACAGTTCCCAAGAAGCCGATCATCGGTGCCGCACCGGAAACGGTCGCCAATAGTCCCAAATTCTTTTCCAGCTTGTAAATTTCGATTTTCCCTACGTTTTCGATGGAGACCTCTATGTTTTTCAAAGGTGAACCAATCCGCTCAATTCCTTTGGCAATCATATTGGCTACGGGAGTATTTTCACCGGCACAAAGCATTTTTGCTTTGTCGATCTGCCCACTTTGTACCAAAACTTTTACCTGATCCATCAAGTGGGCGGGGGTTTTAGCGGCTTTGTTTAGGGTGATCAGTTTTTGGAAAAAGATGAAGATTGCCAATACAAATAAAACGTAGAGGGGAATCATCATGTATCCTCCCTTAAGCAGGAGGTCTAATAAACCAATACTTTCAGCGCCTGCACCTGATGCCAGGCTGTCCATTGAAGTTAAACTGTCAGTTGAGAGTGTTTGAAGCAACATATTAATATTTCAAGATCCACAATTCTTCGGTGTACTGGGATTTGATTTCTTCGAGTTTTTCAGCGGCCTGTGTAAAACTTCCAAATCTGGCTAGTGCGAGGCGATAATTTCTTCCCCCGTCAATTGGAGCTATCAGGTAAATTTCCAGGGATTTCCCTAAATACAAATTAGCTTCCTCCAAGGCCATTTTCTCATTTGGCAGGCTTCCCACAATGATAAAGTACTGTGGACGATCCGCTTTAGACTCTACTCGAATCAATTTCCCTGAACCTGTATTGGCAATAGTTGTACCAGTTTCCGCAGGTTTAGAAATATTAGGATTTGAATTATTCAGAGTATTGATAGAATCCTGATTTACAGCTTTTTGATTTTGGTCAGTTAGGGTAGATTCTGGAGTCAATTCAGCTGCTGCTGGAAGAACTTCTTTTTGGGATGGCTCATTCACTTCAACAGCCGGATTTGATTTAGTGGTGTTCATTCTGGATTGGATTTGCCAGATGATCACGGAGACAATTCCAAGTCCGATCAAGACTACAGCCCAAACCCAGGCAGAAGATTTTTTCTCCTCCTTTGACTTGTTATCAATTGGGGTAGAATCCAGACTTTGGATGATAGACTCGAAGGTTTTTACAGCCTCTTCATTTACCGGTTTAGTTTCTGAAAGCGACGGTAGAGTTTTCCCGGTTTTGGTTTCAACAACAATTCCCGGTTCAGAAGGTAATTTTTCTGCTTCAGTTTTAACTGCCTCAGTTTTGGCCCGAATCGGAGTAATCTCCACAAATGGAAGTCCAAAATCCTTGGGATCAGGCCACTGTTTTTTATCTGAATCTATTGCTGACATGTTCAATTGGGAATGCTACGAAACTAACCGAAATGCGGCGAAAGCCCAACCACTAATTCAAAGTATATCAGAATTTGAAACTTGCCCCGCCGATCAGCTGGATGCCCCTTACTGGATAATTCAGCCAGCGGGTATTTTTACCGTTCAGAATATTATTGCCTTCGGCAAATACAGAGAATCGGTCTGTAATCTTGAAATCCGCCTTCAATTGCAAGTCAGCGATGGTTTTTAGATTGACAACTTCAAAATCTGTGGGAACAAAAATTCCTCCTACTTCGCCTAAATCAGACCCAATTGGCATTCCCCTTCCTTTCAAGCCTCCCATAAAATTCAGATTGGCCTGAACAAGAAGTTTCTCAAATGGTGTAAACTGATTGTTGATTCTTACTTCCCACGTAGGCCTATGCCATGCTTCAGCTTGGGTATTCAAGTCGTATTGGTACAAATCAAATCGGCTTCCCAACGAATACATCTCTGAGATTTTGAATCCAAGTTCAGCGTTAATGTTGAAAACCGTTGATTTATCGTCATATACGATTTCAAATCGCGCAGAATCAGCCAGTGAATTCACGAAGAAGTGCATTTGGTTAAATCTGCTGACGTTGATGCCAGCGCGATAATGGAATGCCTCTTGAAATCTGCCTTCTATCCCACCCTCGATTTTGTAATTGTTGATGGTATTCAACAATTGCTCACTTGGACCGAGAAAAGGATTTTCGTTGACAAAGCTGAAGTAGGTATTTCGCTGTACATCTCCTGAGAATTCTCCGTAAAAACCAAATTCATCAGCAAACTGGTAGCTAGCTTTTAAGACTGGGAAAATGTGAAAATCGCTGGATTTGTCGGCTATGGAATCATTTTCCGATACCAAATTCAGTCCGGCTGTAAACTGGAACGCCTCGTAATTGTAGGTAATTCTAGGTCGGACCGAGAAGTAATTTCGCTTCTCCTGATAGTTTACATCATTTGGATTGGTATGGAAATAAGACAAGTCAACTTTTCCAGACCAGTCCGATTCAGTTCTGAACTTCCCTCCTGCTTGAATTCCAACTTCGTTTTCTTTGGCCGCATAGCTGTCCTTGAAATTTCTAAAGCTCAGTTGACCTTCATAGGAAAATGGTCCTGTCTTCTCGATATCACGGATCCCAACCTTTACCTGCACATTGTTCTGGACATTGCTTGATGTTTCAAAAGGCTCATCAAGATTTTCAAAAAGAACCGGATCTACTCCATAAAAGGAATATTTATCCTGACCCCAGCTTAACCCTCCGAATACTTCCACCATTTCGGTGAAGTAGCTCCCGTCCGCACCAAAAACCGTATGGGATTCTGCACTTTGCTCTGCAGCCACAGGCCCTTTTCCAAAACTCTGGTGTTTGAATTTCAAGGCATAATTGAAAGGATCAGCCGTAATAGCCATGTATCTTCCTTCCAAAAGCGGCGACGCGAAATTGCCATAGCCAGCACGGACGTAGCCTGGATAAAGATCCACTTTGGGCTGACGATAATCTTTCTGCAAAGCTGTTGGCTGGAGGTTCAAAGCCGGAAGATTCAAAAAGAACGGTGTCACGGTATAATTGAAGTCTCCCAATCCTTTGGGCTGAGGCAGTACAGGCATACGCTCAAAGGATCGGGGCTGAGTCGGCACGGTGAGTACACGGTCTTTTCGGATCACAAATTCCTGGTCCTGTACCGCTCCACGTTGCTGAGTTTGGGCCAAAACCAATGAATTTCCTAAAGAAAACGCACCGGCAAAGAATAGAATTACGGTTGATTTTTTCATGGATTAATTCAGGGTTTTGAGTTTAGCTTCGGCTTCTGCTTTGATTTCGGCATTGGTAGATTGTGCTACGATGGATTCCAAAGTTGCTTTGGCCTGGAAATCCTCACCGGTCTTCTGATAATTGTCGGCAAGCAAAAGGAACATTTTCCCATACCAGAAATCATAATCTGCGAATGGTCCAGAAAAGTCAAATATGGCATCGTTTGACTTTGGAACATCCCCTTTTTCCTGAAGAGAAAAAGCCAATAAATACAATCCCTCGGCTCCTTGGACAGTCTTATGTTCATTGACCAACTTTTGCAAAGTCAATTCGGACTGGTCTTTCTGATTCATTTCCCTTTGTGCTTTTGCCTTGGTCAGCAAGGCAGTTGGGGTGGATTCAGGAAGAATTCCATCCAAAGTCATCAGTCTATCGGCATTGGATATAGCTTGCTGAAATTTACGGGTCGCAAAATTTGCGATCATCAGGCCTTGAACTGCCTCAGCTTCTTCAACTTTACTCCGTGCATTCTGTGAAGCTGATTCTAAATATGGAATTGCAGCAGCATAATTTCCTCTCTCAAGTTCGATGATTCCAATTCTTTGCATTGCCCGGGCTCGCTGAGGAGAGGAAGGTTCTTTTTCCAATTGTTTGAAATATCCCAAACCCCTGTCTTGGTCACCTGCCTGAACAAAGGCATCTCCGGCAAAATACATTGCTTCAGCACGCTGAGCAGATTGAGGATAGCTTTTCAGGTAATTTTCAAAAGCTCTTGAAGCTTGAGCATAATTCTTGTCGAAATACAGACTTTTTGCAGCTTCAAATTCCAGAGACTGCACATTGCCTGTTCCTGGATTTGAACCTTTGTATTTTGCTAAGTAATCTCCGAATTCTGCAGATCTCCCTTGCAAAGCCAAGGTTTCCTGAAGTCCCTTCAAAGCAGTCTCGGAGTTTTCAGCATTGGGGTGATTATCCAAAATGGCTTTGTAATCCGCAATGGTCTGATCGTAATTCTGTGCTGAGAAATTGGCAACAGCGCGACCTTCCAATGCATAAGGAACAAAAGGTGAATTCGGTCTACCCGAAATCAAATCGGAAAATGCTCTTGAGGCTTCATTGTACCGGACTTCCTCCAGATAAATCTGGCCCCTCTGGTACATGGCATCTTCGATGTACAAGCTGCTCGGGAATCCGGAAACGAGCCGATCCAAGTTGCCCAATGCTTCACTGTTTTGTGATTGAAAGTTTTGCACCACTGCCAAACGGTAGTAGGCATAATCCATTTGGGAATTCGACTCAGAAATTGCCCGTTGGAAGGTAGCCGAGGCATCTCCAAATTTCTTCTGCACATATTGACAGTCTCCAAGTCTTAAAAGCGCATCGTCATAGTTTTGCTTTTCGTCTCTTCCGCGGAGTTTCTCAGTATAGAGTCTAAACTGTTCTTCTGCTTTGGGATAGTTTTGGGAATTGAAATAAGCATAACCTAATCCATAATGAGTTTTGATCACATACGGATTGGAGGTTGCCGGATTCATAGCACGGACCGCCTCGTAGGAACGAATGGCCTGAGGGAGATTGCCATCGGCAGTATGAACTTCTCCTTTCCAAAAATGAGTCTCCAACAATAAATCCCTGTCAACCGGAAATGCCTGAGACTTATCCAGTAAGGCTAATGACTGCTTATACTTCTGGTCACGGTAATACACCATAGCCTGGTAGAATGCCACCTTTTGATAGGCTGACTGAATGCGCGGGGATTTGTTTCGGATTTTATCCATCTGATCAATCGCCCGCAGGTAATCGCTTGAATTGATCAGGGCCTCAGACAAAAGAGTTTCTGCTTCCTCCCTATTTTTTCCCGAAGGGTAAGTTTCCAGGTATTCATCCAATGCGGTGATCGCAGTAGAAAAGGTTCCTTTTTGAAGGTTTGCTTTCGCAAAGTTGAAAAGCGATTCTTCCTGAATTTGCTTGTTGAAGCTGGATTTGGATGCAGCCTGAAAACTGGTTGTGGCAAATTGGTAATTATCCAGTTTCAAATAAGAATGCCCGAGGTAATAGCTCGAGGATTGCCCGATTTCGTCGGTAGCCGAAGCAGACACCTTCAGGTAGTCCGTTGCTCGCTGATAATTACCGAGTTCGAAAAAGGAAATTCCAGCTTTATAGACCTCTTCTCGGGAAAGAACTCCTTTTTGAGCATTGATGAAGGCATCGTAGTTTTTTGCTGCATTGGCAAAATCCTTTTTAGCGTAGTAAGCTTCTGCCAAATAAAGATTGATTGTTTCTTTTCGATCCAGATTTTGACCAGAAGCCAAAAGCGGTTCTGCATAGCTGATTACCTGATCGTAATTTCCTTCCTGATAATAAAGTGCAGTTAACAAATACGGGACTTTGGTTGCATAGAAATTAGATTTTCCGGCAGCCTGCAAGTCTGCGATGGCTTTTGCGTTATTTCCACCCTCCATAGCAATAAACCCACTATAATAATAAGCATCAGCACTGATAGGCTGATTAAGGACTTTTGCCTGATCAAAAAATGGAGCAGCGGCAGCGCTGTTTTTTAATTGAAAATAAGAATATCCCTGCTTGAAAAGCACTTCTGCTTTGTTGGCTTCACTCAAACTGTTGGTATTGACC
>DATIAI010000775.1:0-3304 GCA_035458065.1 Algoriphagus sp.
ACAGACCGTTTAAATCCACTTTTGATTTTGGCAGCTTCATTTTCGGTCCTTTCTGGAATCTTTGGAACCTATGTTTCTTTTGTGCTTCCACAGATGCCAACCGGCCCATGGGTGGTGGTATTCCTTTCTCTTTTTGCCTTGATTTCATTTTTAATTTCACCAAAAAGCGGGATTATATCCAGGTACTTTAAAAGAAGAAAATACCTCCGAAAAACCCATCGTGACCACTTGATGAAAGCGCTTTACAAAGCCATGGAAGGAGGAAAGAAAGGCTTGACCATAGAAGAAATCTATGAGCTCTACCCCTACCAAAAGGACGCTACCCGACATTCTATTTCCAATTTAGCCAAAGATAGCTTCATATCTCAAAATCAAAAATTTATAAATCTTACTGATAGAGGAATTTCAGATGCAATGCGCATCGTCCGCCTCCATAGGCTTTGGGAATTGTACCTCAACGAATCCATGAATATTGCCCCGGATCACGTTCATGACTCTGCCGAACAATTAGAACATTTGATCACTCCGGAGCTTGAGGCTTTATTGGAAAAAAGGCTCAATTATCCTGCACTTGACCCCCACAAAGAAAACATCCCCCGAGAAAAACATGACCTTCGATAGCAATGCTTTTTTGATCATTTTCACAGGTTCGCTGATCGCGGTTTCCTGTGGATTCCTGGGCGTATTCATGATGCTTCGCAAAATGTCCATGACCGGTGATGCGATTTCGCATGCAGTACTTCCGGGTATCGTCATCGGCTATTTCGTTTCCGGCAGCCAAAGAAGCTTGGAAGTAATTATTGGCGCAGGAATTTTGGGAATTTTAGCTACGTTGATGATTGATTGGCTTCGCAAAAGAGCCAGAGTCCAGCTAGACGCCTCGATTGGGATTACCTTCACCTTGCTATTTGCAATAGGCATAATACTGATCAATCTTTTGGCCTACAAAGTCGATTTGGATCAGGAATGCGTGCTTTATGGAGAAATCGCCTACCTTCCGATTGACAGCTGGATTACCAAAAACGGTTTGAATTTAGGACCCAGAATTACATGGTTGGCAGGATTGAATTTCTTCTTTGTAATAGGATTTATCTACCTGTTGTTTAAGGAATTAATACTAACCAGCTTCGATGAAAACTTCAGCTCTGTGATGGGCATTCCTTCCAAAGGAATCAATCTTGCTTTGATGAGTATTGTCTCCTACACTACTGTCAGTAGCTTCGAGAGTGTCGGCGCAATTTTGGTAGTTGCCTTATTGGTGGTTCCTCCTGCTACGGCATTTCTGTGGACCAAAAGCCTGATGCCTCTTTTGAAACTTACAGCTTGTTTGGGCATTTTAATTGCACTGCTGGGTTATTACCTTGCATATTGGATTGATAGTTCTATTGCAGGAATGATGGTTACTGTTGCAGGGATTTTCTTTGGAATCAGTGTTTTGGTCAAAAGCAAAAAGCCAGCTTGGTTACGAGGAACTTCTGCAATCAATCAACCGTTTGAAATTTGAATGAAAATAAAAATGAAATACCTGTCCATTTTAATATTTGCGGTTTTGTTGAGCTTTTCTGTTAGAGCCCAAGATCAAATTCAATGGTTGAAATTTGAGGAAGCGATTGAAGCAAATGCCAAAAGTCCAAAAATGCTGATTGTAGACGTGTATACCGATTGGTGTGGCTGGTGCAAAAAGATGGACAAAGAAACCTTCACTGATCCAAAAGTGGTGGCATACATCAATTCTAATTTTTATGCAGTGAAGTTAAATGCAGAAGATACCAAGCGCACATTCGATTTTATGGGTAAAACCTATAATGAAGCCCAAATGGCTGCAGCAATGCGTGTCCGCTCCTATCCGAATTTTGTAGTGATCGAACCCAAACTCCAAAATATTGCCCAGCTTCCCGGATACAGACAGCCGGCAGAATTTTTAGCAGGACTTTCCGAATTGATCGATAAAGCTTTTAAACCCAAACCATGAGTTTTTCACTCGCCGAGCGCGAAGATACTATCATAGCTCTGGCAACCCCACAGGGAGTCGGAGCAATTGCAGTCATAAGGCTTTCAGGAAAAGATGCAATCAAAGTCACCAATGAGGTTTTCTTTGGGAAAAATCTTGAAAACCAGCCATCGCATACTATTCATTTCGGCACAATTCGGGACGGAGAAAAAATCATTGATGAGGTCCTGGTTTCAGTATTTAGGGCACCCAAATCCTTCACCAAAGAAAATGTCGTTGAAATTTCCACACATGGATCTTCCTACATCATCAATCAAGTCCTGAAGCTTTTCATCCGAAAAGGTATACGTCCTGCAAAACCTGGAGAATTTACCCAACGGGCCTTTCTTCATGGTCAATTTGATTTGGCGCAAGCGGAAGCAGTAGCAGATCTAATCCACGCAGATTCGGAAACAAGTCATCAAGCTGCGCTTAGTCAAATGCGTGGAGGTTTCAGTTCGGAGATTCAAGAATTAAGAAATCAGCTCATTCACTTCGCTTCCATGATTGAACTGGAGCTTGATTTCACAGAAGAAGATGTGGAGTTTGCCAGTCGTGATGACCTGCGAATTTTGGTTGAGAGAATTCTGAGAATTGTCGAAGATCTGATTATCAGCTTTGATTTGGGAAATGTCATCAAAAACGGAGTTCCAACTGTGATTGCAGGAAAGCCCAATGCCGGAAAATCAACCCTGCTCAATGCTTTGCTCAACGAGGAAAAGGCAATTGTTTCTGAAATTGCCGGAACTACTCGGGATTTTATAGAAGATGAAATCAGCATAGGCGGTGTGATATTCCGATTCATTGATACTGCAGGTTTGCGGGAAACTACCGATGTAATTGAATCTATCGGAGTCAGTAGAACTCAGGAGAAAATGAAGACTGCATCTCTGATTCTATACCTCTTTGACTTGGGAGATACAGATCTGATTGAGATCAATAGGGAAATCAATAAACTTGAAAACCAAGGAGTACCTTTTTTGAAAGTAGCAAATAAAACAGACAAGGCTAAAGACAATATTATCAATGAGTTAAAGAATCATCATCCAGATACTATTTTTATATCTGCGGGTAAAAAGGAAAATCTGGAAGGGCTAAAAAATCGGATTTTGGAGCTTGTCAACCTGGATAAATTCCGAACAGGTAATACCATCGTGACCAACGTCCGGCATTATGATTCCTTGACTAGAACCAGAGAATCACTATTAGATATTTTGACAGGTTTGGACAACGAGGTGACCAATGATTTTGTGGCTATGGACATACGTCGATCTTTGCATTACCTCGGTGAGATTACTGGTGAGGTGACAACAG
>DATIAI010000776.1:0-8314 GCA_035458065.1 Algoriphagus sp.
TCTTTGGTGAATTTGGTGATCCACCCCAATCCCGCTTCAATTGGTGAAGTAGTGTCTGTGATGTCATTTCCGTACAGGCAATAACCCATTTCCAATCTCAAAGTATCTCTTGCACCCAAACCGATGGGCTTGATATCGAAATCTTTCCCAGCTTCAAAAATCGCCTTCCATACGTGCTCAGCATCTGCATTTTTCACATAAATCTCAAACCCACCCGCCCCTGTGTAGCCGGTTCCAGATATGATGACATCTTTGACTCCGGCAAATTCCCCGACAGTGAAATGGTAAAACTTAACTTCGGAAAGATTGACTGGGGTCAGGGATTGAACAGCGTCTATGGCTTTTGGACCTTGAACTGCAAAAAGTGAATAGTCATCGGAAACGTTAGTCAATTTCGCTCCCATCGTATTGAACTTGTTGATCCAAGCCCAATCCTTGTCGATATTGGAAGCGTTGACCACAAGCATGTATTTTTCTTCTCCAAATTTGTAGACAATCAAATCATCTACAATTCCTCCGGTTTCATTGGGAAAACAAGAATATTGTGCCTGCCCAATCACTAATTTGGAAGCATCATTGGAGGTGACTTTTTGGATTAAATTGAGAGCTTCTGGTCCCTCAACCATGAACTCACCCATGTGGGACACGTCAAAAACCCCTACCCCATTTCTAACACAGAGATGCTCTTCGTTGTCGGAAGTATAGCGTACTGGCATATTAAATCCGGCAAATGGCACCATCTTTCCACCAAGGGCGATGTGCAGGTCATTGAGAGGTACATTTTTGATTTGCTCTTCCATATTTGGGTATTTTTTATCGCTGGCAAAGGTAAGGATTGGCTGCAATTTAGGTTAGGGATTTTTGCGATTTTGGTCATTCAAGTAATGGTTCTAGCCATTCTTTCCTGAAACGAAATCCGAATTGGATTTTTTGACACCTCCGCTGAAACAAAAAAAGCAACCTAATCAGGCTGCTTTCCAGAGTTAATAAAATAAATAGCTTTTAAACTGAGAAACTTTCTCCACACCCGCAGGTACGGCTGGCGTTTGGATTTATAAACTGAAAACCTTTCCCGTTTAATCCATCCGAAAATTCAAGAACTGTTCCCGCCAGATACAAAAGGCTTTTACGGTCCACAAGGATTTTCACTCCATTGTCCTCAAATACATGGTCAGTCTCTACAAGATTGGAATCAAAACCCAAGTCATACATCAAACCTGAGCATCCTCCACCTTTGACAGAAACCCGAATATTCTCATTTTCAGTGCGACCTTCTTCTCTTTTGAGTTCAAGAATTCTCTCTTTGGCCTTTTCAGAAACGATTATCATAAATTATACCTTTACTTTAGATTGAGTGAAGATAAGTCTGAAACAGGCTTTCTTCTAAAAAGATTCAGCCACAAAGATACAAAATAAAGGAATGAGGAAAATCGAACATATAGGAATAGCTGTCGCAGACCTCGAAAAATCCAATCAGCTCTTTGCCAGATTATTGGGAAAAGCACATTTCAAAAGCGAAACTGTGGATGGAGAGGGTGTAGAAACGAGCTTTTTTCAAGTGGGAGAAACCAAAGTTGAATTGCTTCAAGCGACCAGATCTGACAGTCCGATTGCCAAATACTTGGAGAAAAAATCAGAAGGAGTCCATCACATTGCCTTTGATGTAGCAGATATTCATTCCGAAATCCAAAGGCTAAAAGATGCAGGATTTGAAATCCTGAATGAAACACCAAAACAAGGTGCCGACAACAAATTAGTGGTATTTTTGCACCCTCGCAGCACTAATGGCGTACTGGTGGAGTTGTGTCAGGAAAAGTAGGCAGTTTTCAGTTGGCAGTTGAAGTTTTCAATAAACAGATTGAAAGTCAGAAAGCTGAAGTCAAAAATCTGAAAATGGCTCTCGTAAATCGTAATTCTTAAATCGTAAATCCAAATGTCTGAAAATAGAACAGAAATAAGTGAATTGGGCGAGTTTGGCCTGATTGATCATATCAATAAGAAGGTAATTTTAAGAAACTCATCTACTCTCAAAGGAATCGGCGATGATGCCGCAGTGATCGATGCAGGCAACCACGTCAAAGTGGTATCTACAGATTTGCTTTTGGAAGGAGTGCATTTTGATCTTTCCTATGCACCATTGACACATGTTGGATTCAAAGCAGTGGCGGTCAATGTCTCCGACATTGCTGCCATGAATGCAATTCCAAAGCAAATCACTGTGAGCATCGCACTTTCCAACCGATTTTCGGTTGAAGCTGTGGACGCGATTTATGAAGGCATAAACGCCGCCTGCGAGCATTATGGAGTGGATTTGGTTGGTGGCGACACCACTGCTTCCCGAGGTGGATTAGTGATTTCAATTACCGCCATTGGGGAAGCCCAAAAAGAGCAAATCAGCTATCGTTCTAGTGCAAAAGTCAACGACATCCTTTGCGTCACAGGCGACCTGGGTTCTGCATTGGTCGGTTTACAAATCCTGGAGCGTGAAAAACAAGTTTACCTTGCCAATCCAGACATGAAACCTGATTTGGACAAATACAATGTGGTGACCGGACGTCAATTAAAACCGGATGCACGAATGGATATCATTCACGAACTGAGGGAAATGGGGGTAGTCCCAACTAGTATGATGGACATTTCTGATGGATTGGCTTCGGAGATCTTCCATATCTGCAAAGCTTCGAATGTCGGAGCTACAATCTATGAGGATAAACTTCCGATTGACAAGCAGACTTTTGATACGGCTGTCGAACTTAATCTCGATCCGATCACCTGCGTGCTCAATGGTGGGGAAGATTACGAATTGCTATTTACAATTGATCAAAAAGACTTTGATAAGCTTGAAAAACATCCCGATATCCACTTCATCGGCCACATGACCAAAGCTGAAGAAGGAAAATATTTAGTAACAAAAAGCGGAACTGCTGTGCAATTAAAGGCTCAAGGCTGGAAGCATTTTTAAAGAAGCAAGATAGTTGAGGCAAGACATTAGATTAGATACAAGAAGCAAGACTGGCTGGAACTGAAAATCCGGCCTTTTTTTTGATTGCATTGCAACTGAATTTCAGTTACTTTTAAAAATGACAAAGTTGGATAAGTTGAAGGCTCGATTACTTCAAAGGCCTAAAGACTTCCGGTATGATGAATTGGAATCTTTATTATTTGGCTTGGGATATGAAGAAAAGAAAACAGGAAAAACTGCTGGATCTCGAAGGTTATTTATACATCCCAGCACTCAATCCATAATCCGACTTCACAAACCCCATCCTTCCCCAGTTTTGAAAACCTATGTCATTCTTGAGGTGATCAATATCTTGACTAAAGAAGATCTACTATGAAAAATACACTTGAATTCAAAAACTTCATTGGATCGGTATCATTTTCCGCTGAGGATGCGGTTTTTCATGGGAAAATCGAAGGAATCGATGACTTGGTTACCTTTGAGGGAAGTACAGTTACTGAATTGAAAACAGCTTTTGAGGAAGCTGTTGAGGATTATTTAGAGACTTGTTCCGAAATAGGAAAGAAGCCTGAAAAGTCCTACAAAGGAACCTTCAATGTCAGAATCAAACCTGAACTCCATAAAAAAGTGGCCAGAAAAGCCCTTAGGCAAGGTTATTCCCTAAATCAATTTGTAGAGAAAGCTTTAGAAGATTACATGGTAAATGAACCGGAATGATCTCATCACCTGAAGCTGGAAGCATTTTTGATTTCGGATGTTTGATTTCGGATTTCGGAGTATCACCGAAATCCGAAATTTCAACTTCCCTAGACTCTATTTTTGCTATCGATGATAATTGTCACTGGACCGTCATTGACCAAGCTGACTTTCATATCAGCCCCAAATTCACCGGTTCCGATCGGTTTTCCCAACTCGGTTTCTAAAGCCTGAATCATCTTTTCATACATCGGAATGGCAAAATCCGGCTTGGCTGCTTTGATGTAGGAAGGACGGTTCCCTTTTTTGGTACTGGCATGAAGTGTAAATTGAGAAATCAGCAAGATCTCTCCTCCCACTTCGAGTACGCTTCTGTTCATCACCCCGTTTTCATCCGGGAAAATCCTCAGATTGAGGATTTTCTTCGACAGCCAGTCAATATCTTCTTGGAAGTCTGCTTCTTCGATTCCCAATAAAACCATCAAGCCAACTCCGATTTGGGCTTTGATTTTTCCTTCGATTTTGACCGAGGATTCTGATACTCTCTGGATGACTGTGATCATTGGGTAAGGTCTTGCATCTGCCCTGAAGTGATTATTTCAACAGCGGATGAATGAGATTCCAAGGCTTTTTTCACCATAGCTTTTGCCACTTGGTAATCATAGATTGGACGGATGTTTTTTGCCAACTTCAGCCAAACGAGCGGCTTCATAAAAATACTGGCGACTAGCTCTCCAAATCTGAATTCATGGCGATTGCCAAGTAACAATGATGGTCTAAATAGGCCTAAATAGCTAAATTCGATCTTTTTAAGATCTTCTTCGGTTTCTCCTTTTACTTTGTTGTAGAAAATGGAGGATGTAGAATCTGCACCCATTGCTGAAACATACAGAAACTTGGACGCTCCGATTTTTTTGGTCCAGCGGGCAAATTCTACCACGAGATCATGGTCAATTGCGTAGAATTTTTCCTTTGTTCCGGCCACTTTGATGGTAGTTCCAAGACTGGAAAAGGCGTGGATTTCTGCCGTTTTATTAGAAACTGAATTGAGAAAAGCATGATACTCCCCACCCAATGACTGTGCTTTCACTTGATCATCCCAATCCCAAGAGTTGATCTTGGAAAGTTCTCCTTCAATCTGGATCAATTTCCCATGCTTCAGAGCGAGTTTTCTACGTCCAACGCTCAACACATATTGGTATTCATTGCCTTGCAAAAGCTGATGCAGCAACTGCATTCCGACCAAACCTGATGTTCCAGATATTAAAGCGATTTTCATTTTCTATAATTTTCTCTCAAATGACCTTTAGAATCTCGTATGTTTTCCTCCCCTTGCCTATCGGGGCATCAGGCTGGTTGTCGCCTGAATCATGCTAGATTTCATGCAATCAAAGATGACTGAATTAAAGGATAAAGCTCATTTTCCAAATCCTGATTTTTGTTTTTTGCATACCAAAGATGGACTTGTGCTGAATATTCCTGGTAAGAAACACCATGGGAATCATGCTTATACGCTTTATGCTTGGCAATCAAAAATTCCGGTTTTGGGCCCCAAGTGAATAATTCGCAAGATAAATCAGCCGTCATTGCTACCAACTTTGGGATAGACCGGGCACCATTGGTAAGGTAGGCATCCATCACCTCAGGAAATTCATCACGCATGATAATCCTAAAATCAATTCGTGAATTGAGACTGGCGATTTTAGCGAGGTAGGGGATCGACTGGGCCCCATCGCCGCACCAAGCCTCGGTAATCACCACCCAAATCTGAGATTCGGTGATAGATTGCACAAGTCTGGAAATTTCGTCAGAAATTTTTAGCGTTTTATCCCAACGGTTCATCCGCTGATGATTGAGTCTGGTATATTCCAAATAAGCCTCGCTTTGGTTTGTTCCGGTGGTTTTCTTTTCCTCAACCAGCTTTTCTGTCAATTTCCTGAATCCAGAATAGGTCATTCCTTTCTTGACAACCTCGTGAGTTATCGGCCCCAGCTCCCGCTCCATATTTCAAAAATCTATAGAAAAAGGTAGCGAATCATATTCGGCCTTTTTCCCAAGTTAAAAAATTATCGACCTCATCCTTCACTTTTGCATAGACAGCCAAGACTATGGATAAGTCGTCAGCAAACCCGAAAAAGCCCAAGAAATCCGGGATCAAATCGATAGGTGAAA
Source organism: Algoriphagus sp. (assembly GCA_035458065.1). Lineage (GTDB taxonomy): Bacteria > Bacteroidota > Bacteroidia > Cytophagales > Cyclobacteriaceae > Algoriphagus. Next base: position 5,831 of record DATIAI010000776.1, read on the forward strand.
GGAAATAAACCATTGCCAAAACAATCAGCCCTAGTGTGCTGAATGCTATTTTATAGTCTCCGCTGAAGTGTGCTTTGATCATTCGGGTGAAAATCATCACCGGCTCGGTCAGCATTTTAACCCTTGGATTTTCAGCAAGCTTTGCCAGCTTTTTGCCAACTTTTTGCACCAATTCTACTACTTTCTTTTCCTGTCGGATTATTGCATCGACCTGCTTTCCAAAAAGCGCTTTGGCCTTTTCAATAATTCCTGCAGTATTGTTGGTGTAAGTTTCCATATGATTAGAAGTGAAGGTGGATTTCTGATTTTACTTTTCGCAAGGCGTAAGTGATTGCATCGTTTTTTTGATCCAGAGAATTTGCGAAAATAGCTTTTGCAAGTTCCATTCCACTTGCATCAGGACCCAAGCTTTGCCGGCTGATATTTAACAAGGTCACCACATCCTCCACTGCACGCCTCACAGCTTCCCAAGTCTCTTCGGAAAAGTAAACCTGCTGGCTGAAGTTGTGATTAAACTCCTCTCTCACCTCTGACAAAAGCATTGGATGAAGCTCAGCAGCAGTAAACTGACTTGGGTTGGATCGTCTGACTAGGTTATTTGGAGTGATTCGCTCCAAAAGCAAACACAAGCGCTCGGCAGCCTGAAGTCGGACCGGAAGGATCACTTGGGTATTTTGGGTTTTTAATTCCACCAGGAGTTTTTCCCGATCCTTAGAAAGAAAAGAAACGACCACCAGGTACATTCCATAAAGTACAATGCCCGCAGGCAAAATGATTTTCAACAAATCGAGTAAATAGTCCATTGCAATTATTTGTATCCGAATATCAGCAATTATGCCTTGTCAAAAAACCGGCCGATTCGATAATTTTGAGCCAAATTGCGAACCAAATCCCAGAAAATTTGATTTTCCCCGCATGCTGATTCCCATTACCATTACCGAAAAAGCCGAAGCTGAAATCAAGCACATCATGGCCAACAAAAACATTCCGGCGGATTATTTTCTCCGGGTAGGTGTTAAAGGCGGAGGCTGTGGAGGCATGTCCTATGCCCTGGGATTTGACAAGCCCAAGACTGAGGATCAGCAGTTTGAGATCGATGGAATCCGGGTTTTAATTGAGAAAAAACACTACATGTTTCTGATGGGAATGCAGATCGATTTCTTTGAAGGGGACGAGGCCAGAGGGTTTACTTTTATCAATCCCGACATCCCAAAGCGCCACGATCTGTAAATTTTTATATCTTCATAGCAATACTAACGAAGCTATGAAGACACTAGTAACACTCGCGATTTTTCTGACAATTAGTCATTTTGCTGCTGCGCAGGTCCGTCAATTGGAACCTGGCCAATCACCCGGTAAAGGAAAAGTGGAAGACCTCGCTTGGTTAGTGGGCTATTGGACCGGTCCGGGTTTGGGTGGTGAATGCGAGGAAGTGTGGATGCCTGCTAAGGACGGTCACATGATTGGTACGTTTCGTCTTTGGATGGATGGGAAATTGGTTTTTAGCGAATTCATGAACTTGGTTCAAGAAGGGGAAAGCTTTTCGATGAAACTGAAACATTTCAATCCGGATCTTAGCAGCTGGGAGGAAAGGGAAAAGTGGACAACATTTAAGTTGATTGAAATCGGTGAAGATGCCGTCTGGTTTCATGGATTAACCATCCAGCGAAAAGGAGATGAACTTGTTTTCAATCTGGCTTTAACCGAAAACGGAACGAGAAAAATCGAAGAATTTCGGTTTACCAGAAAACAACTTTAGATTATGACTTTGGCAGAACGAAGGTCTAAGGAAAAATGGAATTCCACAACTCCTTGAAAAAGAAACCTTTTTAAAACTATTTTTACTTTATATCGTGGAATTAATTAATTTCCAACCAAACCATAAATCCATGAAAAATCTTTTTGTACTTCTCCTCGCTATTTTTGCGCTAAGCTCCTGCAAAGTCTCCGACTCAGTAACACCTGACCAAGAAAAAAATCCCTCCGAAAAACTGACTGTTGATCTAATCACCAAATCCTATGATTTGGCTGAAAAGAAAACCTTCAAAGTAATCGAGGCAAAGGATGCTACGAAAAACACTGTGCAAGTAAACCGGATTTTTGAGAAGAAACTGATTGAAAATGGCTTCAATCAAGTGGATGAAAAACCCGAACTCTTGGTTCAGAGCGTGATTGCAGGGGTAGATTTTGAAAAAGAGGTCTTGGGATTTTCAAGTTCTGTAGGATTGACAGACGGGTCTTCCTATTCCCCACCATACACCGAATCCGGACAATATGGAAAAGTCATCTTCCTGATCCAGGACTCAAAAACCAACGAGGTACTTTGGATGGGAACCGGTACGGGTGTCTTAACTGCTAATGAGGTCCTCAATTCGAAGGAAATCAAATTTGCTCTGGATCAATTGGTGGCAGGATTGAAATAGGCTCATTTTTAGTTTATTCTGTGCCTAGAGTTTTTTGATTTTTGGAAAAATCTTAAAAAAA
>DATIAI010000777.1:0-2869 GCA_035458065.1 Algoriphagus sp.
GCTCTTTTTCTCCCACTATCAGCATGAAAGGCACTTTTTTTACTTCTGAGTCACGGATCTTTCGACCAATCTTTTCATCTCTATTGTCAATATGACCAGCAATCCCAGCTTCATCCAAGATCCCCTTCAGCTCCTCAGCATAAGAGATATATTTTTCGGAAATTGGCAGAATATTGATCTGCTCGGGTGAAAGCCATAGAGGAAAGTCTCCTGCACAGTGCTCAATCAACACAGCAACAAATCGCTCCAAAGAACCAAAAGGTGCTCTGTGTATCATTACTGGCCGATGTTTTTGATTGTCAGATCCGATGTATTCCAATTGGAATCTTTCAGGTAATTGATAATCGACCTGGATGGTTCCCAACTGCCATTTTCTACCCAAAGCATCCTTCACCATGAAGTCAAGCTTTGGTCCGTAAAATGCCGCTTCGCCCAATTCGGTCACAGTGACCAGACCTTTCTCTGCGGCTGCTTCAATGATTGCAGATTCAGCTTTTTGCCAGGCCTCATCAGTTCCGATATATTTTTCCTTCTTTTCAGGATCTCTCAAAGAAATTTGAGCAGTGTAATCCTCAAACCCAAGTGCCTTGAACACATACAACACCAGGTCAATCACCTTAATGAATTCCTCTTTCACCTGATCCGGACGGCAGAAGATGTGTGCATCATCTTGGGTAAACCCTCGAACTCGGGTCAAGCCGTGCAATTCCCCACTCTGCTCATATCGGTAAACAGTACCAAACTCAGCATAGCGAATCGGCAAATCCTTGTAGGATCTTGGCTTGTGCTTGTAGATTTCGCAGTGATGCGGGCAGTTCATCGGCTTCAGCAGAAACGCCTCTCCTTCATGCGGAGTGGTAATCGGCTGGAAGGAATCCTTCCCATATTTCTCGTAGTGTCCGGAAGTTTCATATAATGCTTTGCTTCCGATATGTGGAGTGGTCACCTGCTGATAGCCTGACTTGTCCTGGGCTTTCTTCATAAAGCTGATCAGGCGCTCACGCAGTAATGTGCCTTTTGGAAGCCACAGCGGTAAACCCATTCCAACTTTTTCGGAGAAAGTGAAAAGCTCCAATTCACGCCCTATCTTGCGATGGTCGCGCTTCTTGGCTTCTTCAAGCAAAGTCAGATAGTCTTTCAACTCCTGAGCTTTTGGGAAAGTGACTCCGTAAATCCGGGTCAGCATCTTACGCTTCTCATCCCCTCTCCAATAGGCACCTGCGATATTTGTTAACTTAACTGCTTTAATAAATCCGGTATTTGGAATGTGCGGACCACGGCAAAGATCCGTGAAATTGCCCTGCTGGTAAAACGTGATAGAGCCATCCTCCAGACCTTCCAAGAGATCGAGTTTGTATTCGTCTCCCTTTTCCTGGAAATATGCCAAGGCGTCCGTCTTACTGACCTCTTTGCGGATATATTCATTTTTCTCCTTGGCTAGTTCGATCATCTTCAGCTCAATCTTCTCCAGCTCATCCCCTTCCAGCTTGTGATCACCGAAGTCTACATCGTAGTAGAAACCGGTCTCAATTGGAGGGCCGATGCCAAATTTGGTTCCCGGATACAAAGCCTCCAATGCCTCCGCCATCAAGTGCGCAGATGAGTGCCAAAAGGTGTTTTTGCCTTCCAGATCATTCCAAGTGAGCAGTTGCAGGCTGGAGTCTGAGTCAATGGCTCGGGTAGCGTCCCAAACTTGGCCGTTGACTTTGGCGGCAAGGACATTCCGCGCCAAACCCTCGCTGATACTTGCAGCAATCTGTAGCCCGGTAGTTCCTTTTTCATACTCCCTCACGGAGCCATCCGGAAGGGTAATTTTAATTTGTTGTGACATGTGTATTGTTTTTTTTGCCCATACAAACAGGCAAATGGTTTAAGCTGCAAATATGCATAACCATCCTGCAAAGGAAAAATTTAGGAGAAGGGAATGTGGAAATGAACCGCTATTTCTTCACGCTGTAAACAATAAGGACGGGATTTTCGGAATCTTTTGCCTGAAGTGCTATGCGGGAAAAGTCCTTCCCCTTCCCCTTCACATATTCTTCAAATCCATCTTTCCCTAACTCGTCCTTCTTTTTTTGAAGGATTTCAAAAAAGTCTCTCCCTGGAATTTTGTTTCCGACTTTGTTCTCATTAAAACTATACAAAATGGAATAAGGGTTAAATCCTTCATTAATGTCGTCTTTGATGGTATGGTCCACCACGGAAGTTGTACGGTTCTTCCTGTTAAAAAATACGTTGTAGGATTTCTTTTCGTAACGGAAACCGGAGTAAAGCCACGACCCAGTAATGTACCAGCCGTGGGTGTTAAAATACAGCTTTGCACGCTCGTTGATAAATTTTAACTCTGCGAGCGGATCCAAATTTGTGCGATTCCTTGCCAACTCCTCCATCCTCTGCCGATATTCCCCGTAATCAAAAACGAGCTTGGGAACAAAATTCCGACCTTCAAACACATAGACTGTGTCATGGAATGACCTTGACAGGTAGATTTTATCAGTTTTCCTGAAATTTTCCCGGTTTGAAAAATTCCCATAGTAGTCACTCTGTCTAAACGGCAAAAATACCAAGCTGTCATCTAACGAATCATTAAAACTCTTGACAAGGTATTCTCCCGGTTCGGTAAAGTGGTAGTAGAAAAAATACCTTCTATCTTCCTCTGAATAGATTCCAGATACAATAGGATCGCCAACCTTTTCTTCCCTCAGTAGCTCGCCGTCCAGAGAAAACCACATCAGCCTGTGAGGGTAAACTCCAGTCAGCAAAAGCTCGTCGTTGACGATCGCCATGTCATCAAACTCCAGATATTTCCCCGGCCCTTCACCGTCGGCTTTGATGAGACTAATAAAGTTTCCAGCCCGGTCAAAGACCT
>DATIAI010000778.1:0-3743 GCA_035458065.1 Algoriphagus sp.
CACCTCCACGGTTTCACTTTCAACCTCTGGTTCCAGCGGGGTCAGAAAAGGATCATAGGCCTTTGATGCTTTTTTCCCAAAGGTCAAGACTCCGGGACGCTGCTCCTCAGAGAGGATCTTTGCCTGACAGGCTGTTCCCGCATCCTCGCCCTGAAACTCTCCAAGTTGCCATTGCCGGGTGAGCATCCACATGGGATCGGCAGTCTCTGCCCTGAGGCTTTTCTCAAATTCCGCCTGTCTGGGCAGTCCTTCCAGCCTGTTGCGGTTGGAGATGAAAGGCTCAAAAAATCGCTTTTCCAGGAGCGATGAGGCCAGATTGGCATTTGCCTTTAATTTAGAAAATTCGCTTAGCGTTGGCATCTTCTTTAGTTTTTATCCCATTTGGTGTACAATTGCAGATTGGCATTTGCCGCAACCTTCATGAATTTATCGTTCAGAACCAGGTAATCCAGAGACACATTGGCTTCCTTGACATCAAAGGAAGCGATGGTCATAGGAAGCAAGATCTTGAGGACATCATGCTCCATGAGTTGGTCCGGCTCAACGGCCCTCGATCTGGATCTTCGAATGGTATCATTCAAAATGCCCTGCAAAACATCCCAGTCCCATTTTCCGCTGTTGGTCGGTTCCACCGCCATCAAGATTGCCTGTGGGGCCGTGGCGTTAGGCTGGTTGTAATGGTAGGTCACCCCGGTAATCTCTTCATCCACCGGAATTTTTTCCGTCCACTCATCCAGGATGAGTACGGATTGCAGACCTTTGGTTTTTAGTGCCTGTTTGCCCACATAGGCTAATGAAATCGTGTCTTCCGAGATATTGAAGGGTTTTCCGTCATACTCTTTCGGAAATTCAAACCCCAGCCAACTGTCATTTGGGCGGAAAGGAACCTGTGCTACTGACAGGTCCATAGGCGCATTGTCCAGCGCTTCACTCATAAATCTTAGCGTCTCAAATCGCGCCACAGCCGGTCTCACCCTAGCAACGGACTGGAGCCAGGATTCTTTGTTGACTTCTCCTGTCAATCCACTTTGCTTATTGATGTGAGTCAACAATTGATTCTCCTCAGCAAAGGACTTAATAAGGGAGTCTCCGTTAGAATACTGAAAACGGGGAATCGTGACGAAATCCTCTCCCAAAACAGCCTTGGCAGCTTCGGAAAGGAATTTGAGTTTGGGTATGACATTGGTTTCAGTACCAGCTTTCCCCAATTTTTCCTCCCCGACCTGGATTTTTGAAAGTATGACTTTCCAGAGACTGGCGGTTCGTGAAAGCAAATCTTCCTGGCTCTCATTCAAATCCGGTCCCGGGCTCTGTGGATAGGCCAATTGCACTCCGAAAAGCGTCGCCAATTGCTGGAATCCGATGATTCCGAGCAAAGTTTCCTCAGAAAGACCCACAGTCTGAAACAGTGGTCCGGCATCTGTAGAAGATTCTGCAAGGCCAAACAATTCCTCCATCGTGCCCGGATTAAATTCGTCTTTTGGCAAAATCGGGCTAGGAACCAAATTGCCAAACGCTTCAGCAACTGTCTTGAGCGAACTGAGCGCATTGGAGATCCTTTGCTGGTAATCCCCAAAGTCAATCCCATGATGATCCTGGGAGTTGACCACCGCCTTTGGTTTGCTCGCAAAATCCCTGGCATCCGCGACGCGGGTTTGTCCCAAGGTCATCTTAATGGATCTAAGCAGAGGAAAAGCAGAAGCCAAAGAGGCAGTTGAAGGCTTTAATTCCGGTGCGAATTCTATTTTTATCTTGACGGATCCCGGAATATTTTTTGATTTTCTGAAAAAGAAAGCAATCCTGCTTTCCAGCTCTGTGGCACCTGCTGCCAGGTCTTCCGACAAAAGATAGATCAGGTCAATGGGTTGAAGTTCCAAATCTCCCAAAGACACCAACTCTGTTTTTGGGTTCTCTCCCTCCTCAGCAATTGAAGTCACTCTGCAGACGATCTTGCGGGGATCTCCGATCAAGTCAGCAATCCATTTGTTCAATCCCGTCTCAAATGAAGCCCGGGGTGAAGCGTTGGATGGCCAACCTTTTCCGGGAGAAGCAAAGCCATCGGTATCCAGATGCACTGCAATACGATGTGTGTAGGTAAATAAGCTGGATCTTGGTGTGTCCAAGACCTGAATTTCCGGCGGAGTATCCGCCAAAAGTGCGGAATTCAGGACACCCGAGGTCCTATCGCGATTTCCCTGAGTGATCTGAAATGCAGCTTCAGTCACCAACAAATCGTTGCAGGCATCCAGGGTGTTTTCTAATTCCTTTTTGAGAGCCAAGACTAAGGGTTTGTGTACCGGTGATGTGACTAGTCCGTTGACTTCTGCGTCAGAGGCTTTGACAATCTTCAACCCGTTGACGACCGGATAACTGTCTATCGTTTCCTGGGCTTCCGGAGCTCCCTGCTGTGGAATGGAGAGATTTTCAATCTCATACCTGTTTCTGAATGTCTGGATATACTGATTGAGATTATTCGCAGGATTACTGGTGGTGGCATCGTGAAGTCCCCGCTCAAACTGGTAGCCAAGGAGGACTTCGAGTCGCTGCCCGTTTCGGATTCCGTCAAACAGCGCCATAGCTCTTCTTGCACGGTCACTCGAAAGATTCATGGCAAAAAGGCTGGGATTGGAAGGATTTGAGTGATTTTTATATCCTGCCAAAAGAAGACCTACCGCTGTGGCGTGATTGAGAGAAGGTACGTGCGAAAACCCTGCGTTTTGCTTGAGCTTAATGGGAGCTTTACCGTCTTTTGGCCAAAGTGAAGGAGGAACAGTCCTTTGATTCAAGGTTGTTTTGGGCTCCGGTTTCAGGTTTTCGACCCAACCGTAAGCAGCTAGATAGATCCCGGTGGGAACTTTAGCCCGGTTTTGCTGGATCCTTCTGGTGAAAAGCCCCATCTGCCAGGCATCCAGGCGATAGGAACAGAGATCCACAAAATCCGCCAGGTTTCGCTCCAAAGCTTTGGTCGAAAGGCCTCCCAAATAATTCATCGCGCTCCGCATCGGTGCGATATTCGGGTTCCAGGTGACCTTTATCTTTGAATTCAGGAGAAAGTCCCCCAAACTGGTATTGACATCTGCAAAAGCCCTTGCGTTGATCTTTTTTGGATCACCTTTCAGCAATTCAAAACTGGTGAGATCCTGATTGTTTTTATCCATGTTGAAGAAGCTCTTTTCGAACATGGCTGCCTTAATCGCAAGATTATTTGCCTGATAGGCTTTGGTGCCGGCTTGCTTAAGTTCAGTCAACAAAGCATGCCGCATGAGCAGGGAAAGCAAGGATCTGGGCGGCTTGTCCCCTCCAAAATTGACTGACTCCAGATCTGCCAGACTGCATTTGGTCCCCATATATTGGGCGTAGTTGAGGCCGGAGGCGGGCATTTTGGGGAGAAACTCAGTTTCGGACGCTATTACATCGGGCACTACCAATTTGTTGGCATTGATCGGATTGGTCCATTGGTAAAAAACCATATTGGAGATCAAAGGATAAAAATTCCCTTCTGCCTGTGGATTGAACCCGAGTGTGGACAGAAAATCCACAATACGCTGATTTAAATTTTTGATCTCCACATTCAGAAAGGACTGATTGACCGTGGGAGAGGCCAAGCTATAGTCCGGAAGGTTACCAAGTCGCTGGCGGAAACTCACTGAGCCTGGCTGAAGCCCTAGAATTTTCAGCAATATCTCCCAACTGTCTCCCGGCATTCCCACCCGGGGCACCTTGGTCACCAATTGATCCCAAAC
>DATIAI010000779.1:0-18213 GCA_035458065.1 Algoriphagus sp.
TTGCTGTAGAAGTACATGGAGTGTCCGAGCAGCTCCCCATAGCTTTGGTCAGGAGCAAATCCTTCGTCAAATTCCTGTTTGGATTCGGCTCCCATACGGAAAGCCGCTCCAGCCAAAAATCCCAGGATCCCATCACCAGTAGCATCCACAAATAACCTTCCTTTAACCTGGTATTCTGTAGAATTTTGTGCGCAAAATGCCCTGATGTATTCTATTTGGTCGTCTTCGGATTTTTGTAAATCATGAACCGCAGTATTGAGCAGTAGCTTGATGTTTGGCTCTAGGGAAACTTTTTCCAAAAGTATTGTATCCAAAATCAAGGGATTTCCTTCCGGATTTCTGTATAGATTTTCTACCAGGATCTCGTCGATAACGCCCCCTTCTCTAGCCCATCGGTTGTTATTACCCATGTGCGAAGTAGCTCCCAAAATCCAGAGTCTAACCTCGGAGGAAGCATTCCCACCCAATACTGGTCTATCCTGGACCAACGTGACTGTGAGCCCTTGCCTTGCTGCGGTTATTGCACAGCAAGTACCTGACAATCCTCCTCCTGCAATGACCAAATCAGCACTTAGGTATTCTTTATATAAGTCTCTTTTCTCGATGGAAAACGCTTCTTTTTTCATCTGTTTAAAATTGAGTTTTTATAGTCAGATGAAATCTTGCATGATTATTTCCGCTGTATTGCGCTTGCATAATGCTAGATTTCATAATTCTTTTGCCCTGACCAAGTTGTTAAAAGATTTTTTGAAGTTTTTTAGGCTGATTGCTCCTGACATTCCAATATAAAAAGGTCCCATATCCGGAAACCAGAATACCGAGGCTGATCAGATAAACAGCCGATTCTACCGCCCATATCGAAAGCAGTCCGAACAGTAAACCAATGGTTATCAAGGAAACTCCTAGGACTTTTACCCCAAAATCATTCTGCTCGCCTTCCGCCAAAACCTCCTCATCAGTTTGAATACCTGTTTCTACAGGATCTTTGGAATAAAGCACCACTTTGCCGAATACCTCTACCAGTAGCAGGAGAACAATTGGAATTCCTACACCCAAGATCAACTCTTGGGTTCTGTTTAATGAAAATTCAAAGGCAATCGGAGTGATAAACTTAAAGAACAAATTGATCGTCAAACTCACGACAGTTACACCCAAAATCGTTTTTCCGCTCTGTTTTTTGGAAAATAACGCCCATATAGCCGGACCGTAAAGCGCACCTCCGGTAACGGCGGCAATACTCAAAACCACTTCAACTATTCCTCCCGCCATAGGAACCAAAAAGGCCACTCCAATAGTCCCAAGTCCAAAAAGAATGGTGGTTATTCTAGCTACAAGCATTAGCGTTTTGTCCGTGGAATTTGGCCTTAAGGGTTTGAAAATATCGTTGGTCAATACCGCCGCGGCAAGGTTTAAAGAGGTATTGACAGAACTGGCTGTGGCAAAAATCATCCCACCCAACATCAATCCCAATACCCCAACGGGAAGTACCTGCTTGCAAATCATCAGATAGGCGCCTTCCGCCTCCAGGCCTTGAAGATCGGGATTCAAGACCCGATAAATCATGGGAGGCAGCATCCAGATAACGGGACTAAACAGGTACAAAACGCCAAAAAGGAATCCTACTTTTCTGGAAGACTTGGCATCTTTTACAGAAGTGTAACGCTGAACGTATGCCCAGTTTCCTCCAATAAAAACGATGTTATAAATTGTAAAAGCTACTATAAAAACAGCAGTGTATTCCCCGTTAAACAGGTGAAAAAACGTATCAGGAGCCTTGTCGATGAAGTTTTCAAAGCCTTGGACTTCCTTTACGGAAAGAGGAATCACCAGCAACACAACTGCTGTGAGAATTACAAACTGCAAAACATCAGTAACCACCACGGCCCACAATCCTCCCACTGCTGTATAGATCATAATCATCCCTCCCAGTAGGAGAATGGCCCAATTGATGTCAAAACCGGTCGTTACATTGACAATTTTAGCCACCGGATAAAGAAAAGCTCCGGTATAGCCCAAAGAAAGAAACAGGAACAAGTAGGTATAATATTGTTGGATATTTTTCCCGAATCGATTGGTTAGAAATTCCGCCACAGTGAGTGCTCTGGACTTCCACCATTTTGGAGCTATGAAATATCCGATCACAAAGCCTGCAATACACATGGACATTTGGATGGTAATCGCCACTAAACCATATTGGTAGGCTATCGAACCCCATACCACGAAAGTACCTGCAGAAAAAAAACTCATAAATAGTGAGAGTCCGTTCATAGACCAAGGTACTGCGCCACCTGCTGCAAAGAAGGACTTCATATTCGTCCCTTTAGTGGCAAATGAAAGACCTGCAGCCAGAATGATCAGTGAAAAGACGATAATGGTGATGTAATCGAGTTGTTGCATGGAGATTCTTAGCTATACTTAAATTTGATTATCTGTTTGTGGTGACTATGATGCTGGCTTCTGACCTTCCTTCAGAAGTAAATGAAGAAAGTCTAAACTCATAACCGCTCTTGGGTTTTAGACCCTCGATAATTTCAAATTCGGTCTGAGACTTGGAAATTGTTTCTGACTTCCAAGGAGTATTAGTATTCCCTGCTTCCCGATATTCCAAGTAATATCCTATGGCCTTATTTACCGGCTGGAAATGAACCAGGGCTTCTCCATTTTGGATTGTCACTCCATTAATAATTGGAATTTCCGGTTTTTGACTCAGATCCGGTGAAACAGCGTAAACTGGGGACCACTCGCTGGAATAATAATTATCCTTTACTCGTTGGATCTGAAAATGGTATATGTCATCACTTTCCTCCAAGGGAATAAAAATCAATCCCGGATTAATGGTGGTTATGACTTTACTGCTTTCATCTAAATCATGCTTTTTGGAAAACCTGACACGGAATTGAAAGTCGTCAACTTCAGTCGCGTATCCGACATAGAACCCATTCTTTTCCCGCTGAATATGCCGGATCGCAGGAGGTGTGACCTTTTTTGGATCGATTTCAACGGTTTGTTTCAAAACCGGGGTTTCACCAACTGAATTGACTGCAAAAACTTCCAACTCATAGGGAGTAGAAAACTCCAAATCATTGATCTCAAGGTAATTTTCATAGATTGGCCCAATCTGCTTTACCTCGCTTCCGGTTTTAATGCTTGCGGTATGAAAGTCAGCAGTCGGGTTTTCATTCAGGAATACTCTAAGGTTCGCCGACTTGGGCCTAATGTCATTTTGCAGCATTCTTCCTCCAAAAACGCCAAGTGGGATGATCATTTTTGGAACTTTAAAATCAATTGATGCCTCGATAACCTGATCATTTTGTGGAGTGAGTAGAATGACCTCTAGTTTTTGACCATCGCCTGATTTCCAGGCGATACTTCGGTTTAAGGCAGGGGATCCTGGGATAATTTCAGGCAAATTTTCCCATCCGGATTCCAGAACTTTTCCATCCTTATCTTTAAGCTGCCAAACCAATCGGTAGCCGCGGAGCGAAAATGCAGGGAGATCTAAAAGACCACGGGGGATTAAATTGATTTCGGCTGTCTTGGAAGATTTACTGGACACCAAAAGGTCTTTGACTGGGGCGTATTCTTTTCTGATGCTGTAATACGCCCTCTTTTTCCGTCGGTATACGTCAACCAGACCCCAGGATCTGTTTTCGGAAAACTCTTTGGTTCCAAAATAATTGCTTCTGTAGTCGTTGAAAGTCCAAAGTGAGGCGCCGACTAGATAAGGTAAGCCCCTGAGGGAATTGACTAAAGATTTGGCATCAAAATCCGAATTGAGATCTTCTCCAAATTGACCAATCCCGTATTCTGAATAAAAAAGGATTTTGTCAGGAAATCGGCTGTGCTGAGTCTCGGTGACAGCACGCAGGTTTGACCCATATTTATTAATTAATCCCAAATCGGAATGGATCAAAAAGTCATTTTCGTTTTGGGCTGTATGAGACACAGCTGTGACCAATCGTGTAGAGTCCAGCGTTTTGGCAAAAGCCACACTCTTTTGAACATATTCAAAAGTCTCCGGATAATGGCCGATTTCATTTCCCACACTCCAACCGATGATACTGGGATGATTGTATTGGGTCTCGATCAATCGGATTAGCCATTCTTTCGGAACCTCTTTGTTGGGATCCGCCAAAGGGTCAAAACCCCAAAGTGGAACTTCAGAGATCGTCATGATTCCTCTTTCATCCAGGTAATCCAACGCCTCCTTTGGCAAAGGCAGGTGGGAAAGCCTGGCCAAGTTTCCCCCAGCAGCTTTCATCAAATCTATATCTTCCTTGATTCTCCAAAGGGGAAGAGTATTTCCGGTGATTCGGTCATCAGGAACCAAATTGAATCCCATCGCCCGAATAGATTCACCGTTGAGAAGGAGTTGTTTTTTGGCTTGATCCAGTTCAACCTTTCTCAATCCGAATCGATCTATTGCAACGGGGATTTCTGAACCATTTAAAAAAATTTCTGAAGTGTACAGGTGAGGTGAATCAAAATGCCACGGAAAAACAGCCTTTCCCACCAGATCTGTCTTTAAGGTGATTTCCTGCTCTGAATCACTTTGAATTGATTGTTCAAATGGGAGCTTTTTGAGAATCACCCCGTCTTTTTTAATCCGGATTTCGCCCTTGAGGTTGGTGTTTTGAAAGCTATGATTTTGGAATTTTAACTTAAAGTGAACGTCGGCCGATTTTTTCTTATAGTCAAACACCGGAGTAATTTGATTTTCCGTCAACCTGATCCCATCGGATGCGGTAAGATAGACTGATCTTCTGATTCCACCCCAATTCCAAATCGCACCGATTTTTTTTGAATTGTCCACCTGCACGGTGACATAATTAGGCTTTCCAAACTCCACTGAGGAGGTGATATCAAATTCGAAAGGAAGAAAACCACTGTTGCTCTTTCCTAGCAGTTTACCGTTAATCCAAACCGAGGCATCATGGGAAACCGCCTCAAAGTGGATCTGGATATTTTTACCTGTCCAGTGTTCTGGGATTTCAAATGTCTTGAGATACCATCCCGCCCCGACATAATGCGCATATTCATTTTTCAAATCCCAATTGCCTGGAACTTCTAATTTGTCCCAATTCTGATTTTCCGAGCCTTGGGATTGATACCATCTATTATCCAGACCCAAATTGTAGGGGTCAATCTTAAATGCCCATGTACCGTTCAAATCCAAGAATGAGTCTTCGGATTTATCCTGACTTAGAGCAACTTGGGAAAGAAGGAGGGTAATTAAGAATAGAAGGAAAATAAAAGGAGTGCGATGAGTAGTCATGGGTGGATTATTTGCTGACTAAGTTGCAAAATGAAACTTAGCCTTTGAGACCTGTTTTCAAATGCATGGAGGTAGAATGAGATACCTCCATGCTTTTTGAAAGATTTATTCCCATTCTGGGTTCTGGACCAATTGAGGATTAGCTTGAATTTCATCCAAAGGAATCGGGAAATAACGGTGCTTTGCTTGCGGTGCCCTTGTCGGGAATACATTATTTGTGGCCAAAGGAATAAGAGTTAAAAATTTTCCTGTTCTGGCTAGATCATACCATCTGTCCGCCTCTGCGAAGAGTTCCCAAGATCTTTCCTGAATGACCGCATCTACAAATTGTTGTGCAGTCAATCCGGAAGGAAGGTCCTGCAATTTGGCTCTTCTCCGGACCACATTGATGAAACCATAAGCCTTAGCTGTGGGTCCTGTGCCTCTTGCTTCCGCTTCGGCTGCAATAAGATATACATCCGCCATTCTGACAATGGTCAAATTGGTCTCATATGATCCCCCTACAGAATTTGGATCCCGGAATTTTCTAACCAGAACCCCTTCGGGTGTAATTGGCGTAATTCCTGTCTGTGGAACTACTACCCCACTTCTATTGACATAGGAGGTAGCTAACAGTTTCCTCCTTTCATCCAATGGATCAAATGAGTCGTAAAACTTCTGATAGGCAAATGCAGAACCAAAACTTGAATTACCATATTCAACTCCGGTACTATTGGGTGGTCCATAAAGAGAATGTACTTGACTTATTCTGCCGGGAACTGCTCTGATACTTTCAAATGACCAGATGTTTTCGGCTCTCGCCATCGTTTCTTTTGTTACATCATAGACGTCCTCAACATTATCCAAAAGCCTATAGGATCCGGAATTAATTACAGATTCCGCCATTTGCAGAGACTTTTGATAATCTTCATTGTACAAAGCTGCTTTGGCATATAGTGCCATAGCAGCTTCTTTGGAAGGTCTGCCAAATTGTGGCACTTGCTGACTGTAAGAAGGTAAAGCTTGGACAGCGGCATCCAAATCTGAATAAATCTGAGCATACACCTCCTTTATCGTACTTTTTCCAAGATACGCATCTGATTCACTTTGGCTTGGATTGACTTTTACCACCACCTCCCCAAAAGTCTTGGTCAGCATCCAATGATAGAAAGCTCGCAGAAAATATGCTTCTCCCAATATCCCTGATTTTCTAGCTTCATCCATTGCAATACCAGGTACTTTAAAAATCACCCAATTGGCGCGCTCTATACCTGAATAGCAAGATCTCCATAGCTGAACCGGAGACTCAAATTCCCTTGAAAAGCTTTTTTGAGCAGAGTAATTCGGATCATAAGAAAACAACGTGTAAGTATCCCTTGCTACAACAGGCCTTGGATAAATCTGGTCTGCGCTGAAATCCACAGAATGCACCGCCGCATTATACATGGTCGCAATGGGATCATAGGCAGCTATAAGTGCTGTCTCTGCATCACCTGGAGTTTGATAGAAGTTTTCAGAGGTGATATTGGAAAAAACTTCCTCTTGAAGCTCACAGGAAATCAAACTTATTCCCAAGAGTGAAATGAAGGTATAATTAATGAATTTTTTCATTGTCGTGAGTTTTAGAAGGTAATTTGAATGCCTCCGATAAATGATTTCGCAATTGGGTAAACTAGGTTATCTACCCCAATTGCCACATTGGAACCTCCAAAGGTATTGACCTCGGGATCAAAGCCGCTGTAATCGGTAACTGTCAACAGGTTGTTGCCGCTAACATAGAATCTGAGCTTCTGAATGCCTTTGATATCGAGAATGGAGTAACCCAGGGTGATGTTTTTCAGGCGGACAAAAGTTCCGTCCTCCAAAAACCGATCAGATATCGGTAATCTACCCCCTTGGAATCCACTTACATATTCCTGAGAGGGGTTGGTGGCAGACCACCTGTTTTCCAATTCCTTGAGGACATTTCGCTGCCCGAGTGGGTTTTCAAAAGTATACCTGGAGATGTTATACAAGTCATTTCCGACAGAACCCGAAATAAAAAGATTGAGGTCAAATCCTTTATAGGCGAAATTACTCGTGAATCCGAAGATAAAATCCGGATTAGGATCACCTGTAATGACCTGATCCAAATTGGAGATTGTTCCATCGTTATTGATGTCTTTTACCTTATGTCCTCCAATTCGCCCACCTGAACCGGGCAGAATCTGCTCACCAGTTTGATAGATCCCGTCAAAAACAAAAGTTTTGAAAACTCCGAGTGGGTAACCTACTGAAACCACGCTGTATGGAGTCACGAATTGTTCATCCACATCACCATCCAGACTAACCACCTTGTTTCTATTTACTGAAATGTTTCCTGAAACATCCCATTTAAAATCTTTATCAATAAGGACCGCATTTACAGCCAATTCAAACCCTTTGTTTTCTAATTCGGCAAAGTTCCCAATGATTGTTCCGTACCCCGAACTAATCGGCAGGTTTTTCAGATACAATAAGTCTTGTGTGGTTCTGTTGTAATAGTCAGCAACAATACTAAATCTGTCCTCCAAGAAGCTCACATCAATTCCTATGTTGGACTGATAGGATTTTTCCCATCTAAGATCCGGATTGGCGATTCCATTTGGAGCAAGCCCTGTCACAAATGCATTTCCCAAATTATAGGAAGGACCTGGACCTACCGTAGCCAAAGACTGGTAAGGTGAAATCGCTCCGGAGTTGCCGGTAATACCGTAAGATGCTCTCAATTTGAAATCAGAAATCACAGAGCTGGATTTCATGAATCCTTCTTCACTGATTCTCCAAGCTCCCGAAGCGGCAGGAAAGAATCCATATTTGTAGTTTCTCCCAAATTTGCTTGACCCGTCTGTTCTGGCAGTCAGATCAAAAAAGAGTTTATCCTTAAATCCATAATTAATTCTTGCCATATAACTGTCCAATCTTTCAGTAGCACGAAAGCTGTTGGAAGAAAAATTGGCAGCAACCTGGAGCGCTTCATTGGTAGTGGCGTCATTTGGAAAACCGTTTCCTGCGGCTTGATTGGTTCTCACTTGATCTGACTGGGTAGAAAATACCCCTGTGAACCTTAGGCTATGATTCTCCCCAAATTTCTTGGTGTAGCTGAAAATACTTTCATGCAGCAAGGTGCTTTGATCCCGGTTGAACTTTCTACCGGCGCCGGAAGTGGCATTCCTGTCTCCGAGAGCTATGATGGATATTGTGAATAGAAATCGTTGAGGTCATTTCTCAACACTGCATTAAATGAAGCAGTGTAAGTTAGTCCCTCTGCTATCTTGGCTTCAAGGTAAAGGTTGGAAAGTACTTGTTGAATATTAGTCTTGTTCAGGATTTTGGCTAATCCCAATGGATTAGTCACTTCCCTGTAGCCACCGGACACCTGATCTCCAAAAGGCCATACATTTCCATTGGAATCATACGGTTTCAGTGTGGGCGGTGCACCTAAAGCCGCACCCACTATACTGGTAGTGATGGCGCCTCCATCTAGGCTTGATGAACCGGTGGGTATGGTATTGTTTATATTTTGGCTGCCTAAAATACTTGTTCCGATTTTGAACCGATCATTGATTTTATGGTCCAGATTAAGTCTAAGAGAATAGCGCCTAAAATCAGAGCTAATTACGATTCCCTGCTGGTCAAAAAAGTTACCTGAAATTGCAAATTGGGTTTTCTCATTTCCGCCAAGCAATGAAAGTTGATGACTTTGCATCGGTGCATCTCTGAAAATGATATCCTGCCAGTTGGTACCTGTTCCTTCCGCGGAGGGATTTGGAAAAACATCTCTTCTGTAAACTTCATTTTCCAGCTCCGCAAACTGAGTTCCGTTGAGCACATCAATTTGTTTGGTGGGCTGTTGGATACCGTAATAACTGTCCAAAGAAAATACCGTTCTTCCTGCACTGCCTCTTTTGGTAGTAATGATAACTACTCCATTTGCGCCCCTAGCTCCATAAATCGCGGTTGAAGAAGCATCCTTTAGAACTTCAACCGATGCAATGTCATTGGGGTTGATAGTTGAGAGTGGACTGAGGTCGTTGACTCCTCCCCCGTTGTTGAATTGAACACCATCGACTATAAAAAGGGGCTCTGAACTACCTCTGATGGAGTTGGTTCCTCGTACTCTCACACTCACATTCCCTCCCGGTGCTGCTGAGTTCTGCACCACCTGCAATCCAGCCACCCTACCCTGAAGTCCTTGGGCCACATTTACTACGGGAGTTTGAAGGATTTCAGCAGATTTGACAGAGGAGATTGAACCTGTCGTTTCAATCTTTCTTTGAGTACCATATCCGGTTACCACCACCTCCTCAAGCTGATCGATATCCACTGCAAGTTGGATTTGAAAATCACTTCTCCCTCCTACAGTTACTTCTTGAGATAGGTAACCTAAATAAGAAATAACCAAAATGGAATTGGAAGAAGGGACCTGAATGGAAAATTTTCCATCGATATCTGTTACCGTACCGACAGTAGTCCCCTTGATCACAATGTTGGCGCCGGGTAATCCGAGC
This sequence comes from Algoriphagus sp., assembly GCA_035458065.1. GTDB lineage: Bacteria > Bacteroidota > Bacteroidia > Cytophagales > Cyclobacteriaceae > Algoriphagus. Next base: position 9,784 of record DATIAI010000779.1, read on the forward strand.
TGATTCTCGTCCCTGACAACCCCGCTGACCTGCATTTGCTGCGCGGTTGCCAGGTGAATACTTATACTCAGGCAAAATAGTATAAGCATTAGTAGTTTTTGTTTCATAATTGGGTCAATAATTAATTGATTAAGATTTGCTAAAGAATTTCTTTTTATCACCCATGGTCATCGAAAGATGTGATTAAGATATGTGGTTTTTGAAAAATAAAAATTGGTTTTTTTAACTTTTAATTCATTTTTATACCGTAAACGTTATCGATAACGTTTACATTTAAAAATTCCCCAATGAATTGGATGAATTATTGAAAAAATGACAATGCTAAATTCTCGGGAAACTTGCGCTTAATTGCCTGGATTCAATTAACGGGTCAAATACTTTGAATTTAAGGTTTCGTTGGGCTATCTTAAACCGCTCTCTCACGACCCGATTTTCATAGTATTCTAAAAACCTTCCTTTGAAAAAGCCAATAACCATAAAGGATCTTGCCAAGAGTCTTAATATTTCGGTGGCAACTGTTTCGAGGGCCTTGAGAAACTCCAGCGAAATCAACGAGGAAACTAAACAGGCAGTACTTAAGCTGGCCAAGGAAATGGACTATCACCCAAACCTCCTTGCCAGGGGATTAAGCAGTAAAAAATCCAAAATTTTAGGCGTCGTAGTACCTACTATTAATCGGCAATTTTGGTCCAATTCGATATCCGGAATCGAAAATATCGCCTATCAGGACGGATTTAAGGTTATGATTTTCCAGTCTGCGGAGTCTTATCAAAAAGAAGTGGAAATCGTGGAAACCCTAGCCAATAGCAGAGTAGATGGAATATTGATAGCTTTTTCCAAAGAAACCAATGATTATGACCACGTTCAACAAGTGATGGATCGGGGAATACCTGTATTGCTTTTTGAAAGGGTCTGCGAGGCTCTGGAAACCTCTAAAGTGGTTACCGATGATTTTTATGGGGCGAAAAAAATAACCCAGCATCTTATTAGCCGGGGGAAAAGTAATATTGCTTATTTAGGAGGGCCTATGTCTTTGGGAGTTTGCAAAGACCGTTTTCTTGGGTTTCAAAGTGCCATGACTGATGCCGGTTTGGAGATACCAAATGACCATATTTTGGAAATTGAAGAATTCACTTTTGAAAATGCCAAAAACGGAATTTTCCAATTTTGGAACTTGAAAAATCGTCCCGATGCCGTCTTTTGCTTTGCAGATATCCTAGCCATTGGAGCTTTGGACGCATGTAAGGAATTGGGAATTAAAATTCCCCAGCAATTGGCAATAGCTGGATTCGGAAATGACGACACGAGTCGTTTTGTAAGTCCCTCCATTACTACTATGGCGCAGCCTTCTTTTGAAATCGGTCAAATGGCAGCAAAACTGATCTTGGAAGAAATAAGTGCCGGAAATTCGCCTTTAATATTTAGGAAAGAAGTGATTCAACCAACTTTGTTGATTCGGGAGAGCACCTAAAGTGTAGGGATGGAGGCTCATTTGAATTCCTTATTATTTTATAGTAGGTCCAAAAAATTTACCAAATACATCATGACTTCAATGATAATCGGTTAGGAGACACTGTCGATGAATTATAGCCATTCATTCACCTTTTCACCTAATCTTCAAGTATTTTGAGGTCAGATTTCGGGAAATGTCTAAATGTTGAAATTACTCTCTATCAACAATCCCAAAATCCTATGTCTCACATATCTGTTTGTGGGAATTGCGTAGACATTTTTCAGTGACCGGACTACAAAAAAGGATTTTTGGCGACAATACCCTGGAAATGTCCAGATTCCAGCTTTACAAAGGCATTTTAGCCTGCTCCTCTGCTCAAGCAGCATCAAATCTTTTTGTACCCTCTTATAACTGGCTCGAAAGGAGTCTATTGGGCGCTTAGAGTATTATGTATCGGGAAGTAATCTGTAAAAGAAAATCCAAATTCAAGGATCTTGGTACTTTAAAGTTTAAAACTTCAAGATGAACTCCACAAATTGAGTGTAAAGAAAATTGACTTCAACAACCTTACAAATGGAATTGACTAAGAGAAGGAATTTTGGTAATGAAAAAGAGAAGTACAATAAACCAAAATTGTACAAATTTAATGATCTATAAATAATCCTATATTTATAAAAATGGAGCTAAAAATTCAACTTCAATAAAGTAAGAAATTGAAAAAATATTATAAAAAAATAACTGCACAATTAATTAATGAGCAGAAATTAATTAATATGCTTTTTCGTTGTTAAACAATAAACATTTTATAGTCAAAATAATAATCATAAAGTCAAATAATAAACTCCACTTTTTTATATAAAAAAGATCGTAAGTAAGCCGAAAATGAATATCTTTTTGATCTTTTATTTCGCCTCTAAATCCCTTTGCCTGAGCTAAACCTGTAATTCCAGGCTTTACCATATGTCGGCACATAAACCGCTCGATCTTTTCGGAATACTCCCTGTTCATAGGAAGTGCATGAGGTCTAGGTCCCACAATAGACATCTCACCTACAAAAATATTGAAAATCTGAGGTAATTCGTCAAGACTCGTTGCTCGAAGGAAATACCCAACTTTGGTAATTCTTGGGTCATTTTTCTGTGCCTGGTGAAATTTCCTTGAAGGATCATATTTCATCGTCCTAAACTTATAGCAATAAAATGGGCGATTGTTCCTTCCGTGTCTCAATTGTTTGAATATCACGGGACCTCGGGACTCAAGAGCTATACAAATAGAAACAATCAGGAAAAACCACCAACCAACGAATACAAAGAAAAGACTACAGAGTAGCAAATCAATTATTCTTTTGGAATAAACTTGGATGGAATCAAGGTAATTAAGAGAATAAGAATTAATAAAAAAATCCTTCTCCTGTTTAAAGTTCATTATTGCAATGTACTTTTCAATAGTTAGTGACATAGTATTGTGCTTTAAAAATTAGGTCAAATAGTTGGATTGAATTTATGAAATTTGCTGACAGCTATATGCTTCAGATATACTGCTCCATATAGAAAGTATCTTCGCCACAATCGTTTAGGCTCCTTTACAAATCGAACAAACCATTCTAAACCATATTTTATCCAAAACTGATTGGGACGATCAACATTTCCGGAATAAAAGTCGAATACTGCCCCAATGGAACAGATATATGTTGCTTGGATTTTGTCTTTGTTTTGAAACACCCACTTCTCCTGCTTAGGAGCGGTCATCCCCACAAAGAGAACATCCGGTCCGAATTCATTAATTCTTTGAAGCATGATCTGGTTGTCTTCATCTGTAAATTGATCCTTAAAAGGTGGGGAGTAGCCACTTACCCTCACATTGGGGAATTCCTCTACAATTTTACCCTTTATAGCATCAATGGTTTCATCTTTGGAACCTAGGTAAAAGCAACTTCCATAAACATTATTCAAATATTTTAGGGCAAATTCATGTAAGTCTGCCCCAGCAATTTTTGAAAGGCTATTCCCACTCAAAAACTTTGCAGAAAGGACGATTGATATCCCATCAGGCAACAATACATCCGAACTCATCAATGCCTTTTTAAAAACTTTGTCTTCTTCCGCTAAACAAAAAGAATATTGATTGAGGGTATTAATAATGGTTTTTCCTTTGTGAAGGATGTCTATTAGCTGTCCTTTAAACATAGGATAGCCTAAAAACTCTGATTCAAAAGTATTCATAATTTCCTAGTTATAAAAAGATTAGTTACTTGTTCACTGTTTTTAAAAGTCTAAAACAGTGCCACAAGATACATTTTTTTTAATTTGAAATCCACTTTATAATTCTAAAAAAAAAATCTAGAAAGTTTATCAAGACGTTTTTAGTGAAATTTAATCCTGATTATTCGTGAAAAATTCCTATTTTCAATATTTTATTTCTTATTAGTTGTTTTTTTCTTGTTTTAATTTCCCTTTGTTTAAATACAAATTTTTCAATTTTTTTTTCTTTTCTATTTTCAATTTGTGGATTTCCACTTATAAATAGATAAAAATGGGCATGTATAGTTCACCTATTATTATATATGTAATAAAAATTGAGTAGAGATATTCTCTAATCATCACAATTGTTTCGTTCAGTTAAACTTTTATTTTAAAAACTTCCTTGGTCAATAAAAACCAAATAGGTATGGTATTTTATCCAATTTTAAGCTTTCAAAAATTATTATTAAAGGCCTCATTAGAATGAAAAACCCTGAATTCTATGTTTCAGGTAGCTTTTAATTCAATTTTTTTGAAATCCTTTTTTTCAGCAATCCCCCTAGGATATTTAAGTAGAATCTTTTCCTAACAATTTCTTTTGAAAAGGTCAAATTCAATTACCTCTCATGTTTGGCCCGAGTTGGATCCAATCAGTTCGATTTATAAATCTTTTGATTTTTTTACTGATTATTTCTTTAGTCACAGGACTAATGAAAGTAAATAAAGTGCTTTTAAAATACATTTGGCGTTGGCATAGTACTTGCCAAATTTTTTGCTGAACCCCAACGATAAATCAATCATGAAAAACACTACTTGCGGAAAAAGCTGGGCAGGGTATGTCCCCAGCTTGAAAAAGAACTATCTAATTCTCACACTTTTAATCCTCTTTAGCTCCCTCCAACTCGGATATGCAACAGATTATTACTTTTCCACCAGTTTGGGAAATGACAGCAGAAGTTCTACTGAAGCTCAAAATTCCACCACACCTTGGAGATCAATAGACAAACTCAATTCCATTTCCAGTATACTTAAAGGAGGTGACAGGATTTTTTTCAAAGCTGGAGAAGTATTCTATGGAACTATCCGGATCACAAGGTCCGGTTCCGCAGGAGCTCCTATCCTTTTTACATCATATGGCACTGGAACCAGACCAATTATCACTTCTTTAGTTAGAGTGTCCAACTTTGTTTCAATAGGAAATGGATTGTACCAGGCCGATTTGAGCTCCTTTAATATTAATAAGGTGCAAGTCGTCCTTATCAATGATCAGATTAAGGAAATAGGAAGATTCCCCAATAGCGGTTCTTCAGATGGGGGATATTTGAGGATTGCCAACGTGAATTCAAATACTAGTATAGCTACTCAATCGGGGAATCCTTATAGTGGATCTGGAGGCGAAGTAGTAATTAGGAAAAATAACTGGATAATTGACCGACACCCAATTGATTACATTGGGGGCACTACTATTAATTTCAGACTAAATGAAAGTCATTATGGTCCACAAAGAAATTACGGATATTTTATTCAAAACCATCCATCAATTTTGGACCAATCCGGAGAATGGAGCTATGATCCTATCTCAAAAAGGTTGACAGTAAATCTGAACGGGTTCAATGCAGGTACAGTCAACGTTTCAGTGGCAACTTTGGATAATTTGGTAATTAATAATGCCTCTACAACCAATTTGACTTTTTCAAATCTTCATTTCAGAGGATCTAATAGTCACTTATTGAATATCTCCCGAAGTGAGAATGTGAAAATTGAAAACAACGTTCTGGATTTTGCTGGCGAAAATGGCATTTCTTCCTACGACATCCGGGGTTTGGTAATCGAAAACAATCAAATAAACTACTCCTTAAATTCCGGGATTTTCATGGCACATAGTACCCCAGCAGCTATTGTCCGGGGAAATACGATTACGAACACGATGCCTTTTCAGGGAATGGCCAAAAGCAGTGATTTAGCAGGTGTTGGAATTTATTTGGCCAGTAATGGTGAAAGGAGTCTGATTGAAAGAAACAGCCTGACCAATGTTGGCTTCAACGGGATCCATTTTGGAGGGAGTTATACCAAAGTTGTAAATAATTTTATCGATAACTTCTGCCTATTTAAGCAAGATGGAGGCGGAATTTATACCAATTCAGATGGATTAAGCACCACTAATAATGTCGGCCGAGAGATTACTGGTAATATCGTACTCAATGGCAAAGGTACAAGGTTCGGGACTTTGGAGGACGTGGATATGGCAGAAGGTATTTATATCGATGACAATAGCGCCGGTGTAAAAGTCAACAAAAACACCGTTGCCTTTATGAGCGGCAAAAGTATCTATCTACACAATGCCAACAATATTGAAATCACCGAAAACCTCTTTTATAAATCGAGGAGCCAAGTTCAATTTACCCATAGTACAATGGGTGGTCCGATCAGAAATGTAACTGTTTCCCAAAATCAATTTTCATCAATAGATAAAACCGATCATGTCTACTCTGTTTATTCTGTTCTAGATGATATCGGCTCTGTAGGGACATTTTACTCCAACTATTTTCTCGACCCATTCAACCACGACTTTTTTATCCGAACCAGAGGTTCAAGTGATGCGCAGCCTGGCATTGATAGAAACCTATCCAATTGGTCAACAAGTTTTGGGTTTGATACCAACGCTTTAAAACCTGATCTCAATCTGCCTACTTATAATGTGACTTCTTCCACTTTAATTAAAGAAAGTAATTTTAGCACCAACACTTCAATTATCGCCGGTGTCTATGGAGCAACTTCACAATTGGTATCAAGTGGAATATCAGGAAACACACTAAAAATTAATCCAAACACCTCAGGTAACGCCACTGCATACATTCAAATTGGAGCAGTTCAACCTGGAGAAAAAATCCTGGTGGAGTTTGATATGAGAGGAACTCCAGCAAACATTGCAATTGATTTGTTCCTGGAAGGGACGTTTAATATGGATAAAGGTACTGGTAATGGCAAGGTGTCAACTACCTCAAGTGCTGTATCACACAAGGTTTTATTGAGTTCCCTTACCTCAAAAAGTAACGAAAGCATTGTCCTAAGAATCCCTGCTAGAGCTTCTGAAATTCTTTTGGACAACATCAAAATAAGTAAAGTCACCACTCAAGAAATCGACAAAGACTCCTACATCTTCTTTGCTTATAACCCAACAGGCTCACCAGTTCAAAGAGGTCTGAATGGAACTTACATTAATTCAAAAAATCAAACCTTTAGTGGATCAGTCACGGTTCCGAGTTACGGGTCGGTTCTTTTGGCTAAGGTTTCAGGAGAAACAACTCCTGGAACAAATCAGTCACCAACAATTTCGCTCACCAATCCTACCAATAACCAGGTATTTATTAAAGGTGTTAACCCTGTAGAATTGGTTGCAAATGCACAGGATCCTGAAGGGAAAATCAAGCAAGTTGAATTTTATAACTGGGGAAATCTTATGACTACCGTAACTGCCCCACCTTATACATTCAATTGGAGCGCCATACAAACTGGAGAATATCAGGTTTATGCAAAAGTAATTGATGAAGGAAACCTCAGTGCCTCCTCAAGTACAGTTAGATTTAGCGTCAGAGACGAAGCTGCAGGCAGTCCCAATTATACAGCACAAATGATATCTCCGATCAATAATTCAACTTTTGAACTAGGAAGCCAGGAAGTAATTCTGAAAACCAATGCATCTACCTCCGGATTGACTATTTCCAAAATTGAATTTTTCAACTGGGGATTTCCACTGGTGACAGTTTCAACAGGAAATTTCGAATTTAACTGGTCTAGAATTGAACCTGACACCTATAACATTTACGCTAAAGTCACTGATAACAGAGGCGTGGTTTATACAACCACTCCAATAAAATTTACAGTTCTGGCTCCAAATCCTAATTTGGCGGTAAATGTCAGTCAGCCATATAATAATCAGACGTTTACATTAGGCCAGCAGTTGGTCAAGCTTAAGGCAGATGTTACAAGTTCATCTACGGTTCAAAGCATCCAATTCTTCAACTGGGGTATACCCGTTGTTACTGACACCTCTGCCCCATATGAGTTTGACTGGACAAGAATTGAGGTTGGGGATTATCAGATTCATGCCATTGTCACATCCTCTGATGGTAGAAAAGAAACTTCTAACACGGTAAAATTCAGGGTCAATTCACCAACGGCAAGAATTACAGATTCTGAATCAAGCAACACTTCAAGTTCACTTGTCAAAGTAGAAATGGCTCAACCATACGATACCCAAACTTTTGAACTTGGAAAAGACCCTGTGATCCTAGATGCAAGTGTTTCAGAAAAAGTAAGCAAAGTGGAATTCTTCAATTGGTACAATCCTTTGGTTTCACTTGATGAAGGTCAGAATCAATTTATGTGGGCTGATGTCGAGGTTGGAGATTACTTGGTCTTTGCCAAAATAACTGATTCCATGGGGCAAACGAGCATGTCAGATCCTATCAGGTTTAAGGTGATTGCCCCTAAACCAACTTCTGAAGAAAATTCAACCCCAACTAATGAGATTGAGTTGGCTAAAGAGGAACAGATTGGATCAGGTTATGGAATTGAAATGGGTCCTAACCCAACCACGTCACATCTGAATATCTTCTTTGATGATTATCCGGCCGATTATGAGGGAATTGTTTCAGTATTTGATCTGAGAGGAATTGAAATGTTCAATTCAGAATTTAATACAAGCCAGGGCACATTGACTTTGGACCTTGCATT
>DATIAI010000780.1:0-2159 GCA_035458065.1 Algoriphagus sp.
AAGATTGGCAAAGCAGGCTTTTGATTTGGCATTGCTTTCTCAAGGGCTTTTGACTGGAAAGGATCTAACTGCTTTTGTAAAAAGAAGTGTTGAGATGATTTGATTCTTCCCACAACCCTCCAAGGCTTCAAAACCCTTGGAGGGTTTTTTATACCCAATCCCTGGCCTGTAGTCGGGGATTTTTTATTCCCCACTAGCGTACTAGGCTATTTCATTTTTTCAGCTATTTTTGATCATGCTTTCCAAAAAGACCAAGTATGCTCTCCATGCCCTAACCTACTTAGGCAAGCACAGGGAAAATAAAACTGTTCTGATCCAAGATATCGCCGAGGAGCATGGGATTTCCCACAAGTTTCTCGAAAATATCCTGCTTGAGCTTCGCAAAGCCGGCTATCTAGGCAGTAAAAAAGGCAAAGGCGGAGGCTATTACCTGATCAAAGAACCGAAGGACATTCCCCTATCACGGGTAATCAGACTTTTGGACGGACCAATCGCGCTCCTTCCCTGCGTCAGTCTAAATTACTACGAACCCTGTGCTGAGTGTAAAGACCAGGCCCACTGCGGCATAAATAAAGTCATGGCTCAGGTTCGTGACGAAACGCTTAAAATACTGGAAAACAAGACATTAGAGGATATTTTACAAGGAGAATAAAATTTTTTTCTCATTTAGTCTATAATTTTTATAGGGTTTATATACTTTTGCTTTTCCTAGCCGTAATAACCAGCATGATTTTAGACCAATTTGCCAAAAAGCTTTTTTCCTCAAAGCCGGGAAAAGACAGCAATGCCAAGAGCTTGCTTAAGTCTATATCCTGGAGAATCGTGGGTACCATCGACACCATCATCATTTCCTACATCGTCACAGGTGAATTGGTGATGGCAGTGTCAATAGGATCTGTGGAAGTGGTTTCAAAAGTATTACTGTACTACCTCCATGAGCGTGTTTGGGAAAATGCAACTAAAGAAAAAACCAATGAGCCTGAAGCAGAATTTGTCAGATCTTGAAGCAAAGCTTGATTTGCTTTCGGCTGGAGAAGGACTGGCGCTAATAACTGATCTTTTTCCGGGAAAAGTCGTGTTTTCCACATCCCTTGGGCAGGAAGATCAGGTAATCACCCAATTGATCGCTTCCCAAAATCTGCCGATTCAAATCTTTTCTCTGGATACAGGGCGTCTTTTTCCTGAGACTTTGGAGCTTTTGAGCCGGACAGAAGCAAAATATAAAAGACGGATCAAAGTCTATTATCCTGAAACTTCATCCGTCGAAAGATTGGTAAGCGAAATCGGAATCAACGGGTTTTACGAATCTGTGGAAAACCGTAAATCCTGCTGCTTTGTCCGAAAAGTGGAACCACTAAAAAGGGCCTTAGCTGGAAATGAAATCTGGATCACAGGCCTTCGTGCCGAGCAAAGTGCCAATCGAAGCGATATGAAACGCATCGAATGGGATGAATCCAATCAGATCATCAAATACAATCCGCTCTTAGATTGGACTTTTGATCAAATGATTGCTTATATCAACGAACATAGAATCCCTTACAATCCGCTCCATGATCAGGGTTTTATCAGCATTGGTTGTGCGCCTTGTACTCGGGCGATTATGCCGGGTGAAGATGCAAGAGCCGGCCGATGGTGGTGGGAGGATTCGAAAAAAGAGTGTGGCTTGCATGCGAAATAAGATTCTAGAAGCGAGATACAAGACCCAAGACTTCAGCATCGAAATTTGATGTTTGAAATTTGATATTAAAAAATTTTAAAAAGTAACCATTTGAAATAAGGTTTAGATGCTTTGAACAAGCTCGTAAATCGTACTTCGTAAATCGTACCTCATTATGTCAAACCTATTTATACCCAATCCCAAAGAAGCTGAATCGATCCACATCCTTCGGGAAGTGGCGGCGCAGTTTGAGCGTCCGGTTTTGCTTTTTTCCGGTGGAAAAGATTCCATTACGCTAGTTCGATTGGCTCAAAAGGCCTTTTTTCCCGCTAAAATTCCTTTTCCACTTCTTCACGTTGACACCGGACATAATTTTCCAGAGACGATCGAGTTTCGCGACCAGCTGGTTAAAGAACTTGGTTTGGAGCTGATTGTGCGAAACGTTCAAGACTCCATCGATCAGGGAAAAGTTAGGGAAGAGCGCGGACGCTATGCCAGCCGA
>DATIAI010000781.1:0-2010 GCA_035458065.1 Algoriphagus sp.
GGAGCTTCTGATCCGGTCCGGTCCGGAAGCCCACAGCGTGGATCCTCACGTTTGGTTTGATGTTAACCTTTGGTCAAAAGCCATAGGCTACTCAGCTTCAGAAATTATCCTTTGGGAACCTGAATGGAAGTCAGTCATTGAATCCAATTCAGCAGATTATCTCAACCAACTTGAAGCACTGGATTCTGAAGTTCGACTCAGGGTCAATGAACTCCGGTCAGCCGGTCAGGTATTGGTGACCGCCCACGATGCATTTGCCTATTTTGGAAAAGCCTATCAACTCGAGGTCAAATCTCTTCAGGGGCTTTCGACTCTGAGTGAACCAGGACTTCGGGATTTGACCGAACTGATTCAGATTGTCCAAGTAAATAAGGTAAAGGCGATTTTTGCAGAGCAGACGATTTCTCCTAAAGCAATTCGTGCTGTCGCAGCCGGTGCTGCGGAGCAAAATCACCAAGTCAAACTTGCCGGCCCCCTTTTTACCGACAGTTTGGATGCAGAAGGAACCCCGGCGGGAACTTACATCGGGATGGTAAAAACCAACCTGAAAATCATCTACGAAAACCTATTGCAATGATCACACAAGTTGAAAATCCGATTCTTGAAATCCACGATCTCACGGTCAGCTATGACCAAAACCCTGTGCTCTGGAATGTGGATCTGAGTCTTCCCGCAGGAAATCTCGTGGGAATTTTAGGACCAAACGGCGCCGGAAAATCCACCTTGATCAAAGCAATAATGGGATTGATCGCTCCCACTTCCGGTTATGTGAAGGTTTTTGACAAACCATTAAACGATGTTCGGGCGCGGATCAGTTATGTACCGCAACGGGAATCAGTCGATTGGAATTTTCCCGCTTCAGTCCTCGATGTGGTCATGATGGGTACTTATGGAAAACTCGGTCTTTTTCGCCGTCCGGGGAAAAAGGAAAGAGAAATCGCAATGAAAAGCCTGGAACAGGTAGGAATGACCGGTTTTGTAAGCAGGCAAATTTCCGAACTTTCCGGAGGCCAGCAGCAGCGGGTTTTTATCGCAAGGGCTTTAGCTCAGGAAGCAGACCTTTACCTGATGGACGAGCCTTTTGCAGGGGTGGATATGTCCACAGAAACAGCAATTTTTCATTTGCTGCAAGAAATGACTGCTGCTGGAAAAACAGTCATCGTTGTGCATCATGATATCCATTCAGCAATGAATTTCTTTGATTGGCTGATTATGCTCAACCTTCACTTGGTGGCTTCAGGTCCTAAGGAGCTGGTCATGAACGAGGAAATGCTCCGGAAAACTTATGGTGGCAAACTCAATTTGCTGACCCGTGTTACTGATTTGATCCGACAAAAAGATTTCAATCCTTTGAAAAGCTGATATGGAAGATTTTGTCTACTTCTTCACCTTTCAGGATCCATCAATCGCCTGGGTAGTTTTGGGTATCACTTTGTTGGGTGTTGGATCCGCTTACGTGGGCACTTTTTCATTTCTAGACAAAAAGGCACTATTGGGAGATGCAATTTCCCACGCGGTATTGCCGGGCATCTGTTTGGGATTTATGGTGGCCGGTGAAAAAAACCCGGTGTACATCGTGACTGGAGCTTTTTTGTCCGGAGCGGTAGCCACCTTTATGAGCTCTTGGTTGAAAAGAAACACCAAACTCAGTGAGGATACCATAATTGCCACTATCCTGTCAGTCTTTTTCGGTTTTGGAATTGTTCTTTTAACAGCCCTTCAAAAATCCGGAAATCCGGAAATTGCGGGACTGAATTCATTCATTTTTGGAAATGCCATCGGGATTTCAGAGGACGACCTGATGTTATACGGAGGTCTATCTTTGGTTATAATTTTGGTTTTGACCCTTTTGTTGAAAGAATTCAGGCTTATGGTCTTTGATCCGGAATATGGAAAGGCAATAGGGTTTCCGATGAAGTCGATTTCATTTCTCTTTAATGTCCTGATGATTTTGGCTGTCGTGATCGGAATTCAAGCGATTGGTGTGGTTCTAATGGCGGCCTTATTGAT
>DATIAI010000782.1:0-4978 GCA_035458065.1 Algoriphagus sp.
GTTGTAGGAGTAAGGAGCAGTAGTTACTGTAGTCAGGAGCGTTGTTCCATTATAGAATTCCACCTGCTTGATTTTACCTTCCGGATCCTGAGCATTGGCAACCAATTGTACAGGGTTAACTCCATTGATAAACACCTGACCTGCAGTAGGATTGGAAAGAGAAACTGTTGGAGCTTGGTTAGAGGAATTAACTGTAAAACTTACGGAGCTAGAAGTAGCACTTGCGCCCTCTTGGTCAATCACTTTAGCGGAGACCGTATAATTTCCGTTTTGGATATTAGTCCAGTTATAGGAGTAAGGAGCTGCAGTGACTGTAGTCAGGAGCGTTGTTCCATTATAGAATTCCACCTGCTTGATTTTACCTTCCGGATCTTGGGCGTTGGCTACCAACTGTACAGGGTCTACTCCATTGATGAACACCTGACCTGCAGTAGGATTGGTAATGGAAATTGTCGGAGACTGATTTGGAACAGGTGTAGTTGTTCCTGAAACTTTTGCTAAAAGGACAGAGCCGTAACTAGGGATAGTGATAGATCCACTAAAAGTTTCATTTTTTGCATTGACATAAGTTCCATCCAGGGGTTTTTGAACCGCAGTGCCAGTCGCATTGTAGTCAAAATAAACAAGGGACTCTTTATCAAGTTCTTCTGTAGTGACTTTGCTGATTTTAATATTATCCAAAAGCAACTCGGAAAGTGCGGGAGGGAATCGCAGTACTATACTTTCATTACTTTTTGTCGTAAGAGAGCTCAATAAAATTTGGTGATTTTTAGTAGATGAAGTTGTGGACACTATTCCATTACTGGACCCTTTATCGATATTGAAAGTGCCTTCAAGAAATAATTCTACCGGAATATTGGCCGGGGTTCCTTTCATGTCAAATTCTATCAGAATTTTTTGTCCAGTCTGAATAGCTCCGATCTGAATGTAAGCTGTAGCGTTATTGGTAGAATTTGGGACCAGTTTTAAAGTTCCACCGGAAATTCCGGAGGAGACTAATTGCGAAGTTGCACCATACACACCCGCAACAATAGAGGTATTGCTGCTGAAGTCACTCTGTTTGATTAGAGTGGATGAAGTAATTTTAAATGTGGGAATATTAAGATCAGGCTTAAGAGAATTGGCATCATATCCAAAATTTGTAGCCCAGTTACTTAAATTTCTACTTACTCCTACTGCCCCGTCGCTTGAACCTTTGGTGTGGATAAAGAAGTCATTTTTAAATGGATCGAGGAAATAATTTGAGGTAAATGAGCCAACGGAACCAATGTCATTCAGTGCAGAATAGACAGAATAAATTTGATGTGTTTTTTCAAATGAAGAAAATTGGTTTCTTGTCACAGTTACATTTCTGATCGGATCACCCATGAAATCATGAGTAAGCTGTACCTGGCTTTTTGACTTGAAGAAAAGGTTGTCACTAATTTCGATGTTGTTCGCATTGTGCAAATAAATACTTTTGCCCGTTACAAAAGCGATGGTGTTTTTAGAAACTTTTACTCCGGCGCTGTTATCGTCCAGGTAAATTCCTTCCGCCATATCTACTTCCTCAGTTGTACCTAGCTTTGTGCCTTTTCCATTGATTACGATGTTTCCGATAATTTCTCTCCCGACATTATTTCTGTCTCGAAACCCATCTGAGTTAGTGTAAATTCCTCCACCATCCTGCTTGTATAAGCAGAAATTATTTATAAAGTTGTTTAATACTTTCGTATAGCTTCCTCCAAAATGGATTCCGTTGAATCCAGAATTGATCAGGTTATTTTTTTCAATCAAACTTCCGTCACTATCGCTCGCGATGAAAATTCCGATACCAGCCAAATCACTGTTCTTGGCCATACCTTGGAAAGCGAAAGTATTGGTGATTGTATTCCCTCGGATAATTGCTCCTGGAGCGCCGTATGAAATATAGATGCCAGAATTTAGAGCGTAATTAATTTGATTGTTTTGAATCAAAAATCCTGTGATATCGAAAGCTGAAATGGCGTTTTCACCGGCATATTCCAACAAACTGTTTTCGATTTTGATGTTTTGACTTCGGGAAACATTCAGAAGATGGCTATTTGATCCTTTGAAATGAAGATTAGAGAAAGAAAGGTTGGTGGTGTACTGATTATTGGTGACTAGATTATCCAAAGTCGCAACGGATACATTCACTGTGGTCATATTGTATCCAGACAGGTTGACTGTCAGTTTTTTGGATGCGGGATCATAACTCCATTCACCAGGCAAGTCAAGGAGGGAAGCATGGTTTTGAAGAAAGTACCCATAGTTTTTTAGAGGGGAATAATGGCTTTCATTCGATTTGAATGAAATGGAAGTTCCACTAATGTTGGAAATAGCATGCCTATCAATTATCCAATTGTTTTTCCGGATTACCACATCACCGGTAGTTCCACTGTATGGATTGCTGGTCAAGGTGCTAATGCTGGTACTAGAATTTACATTTGCAATTTGCAGGTATCCTCCATTTGCTGCCGAGGTATTTGGAAATCTTCCGACTTCCTTGATTTGGTCATTGATCGTAACTATCTGGACTTTACTTAAGTTGAAAGCGCTCAAATCAGCTTCATATTTACCACTTCCAATTGAAACCAAATTGCTAACCTTAACCAGTGAGGTAATCACAGGTTTATTACCTGTCCCATAGGAAGTAAATAGGATAGGAGCGCCTGCAGAACCGGACTTTGTGATTTTTATGGTCCCATAAAACTCATCTCCAGCTTTGAATAAAATTCTATCTCCACCTTTTAAAATGCTGGAAACCGAATTCAATTTGTCAATAGTTTTCCAAGGAGTTGCGGAATTCTGAGCTTCAGATGCACTTCTGCTGTCATTTCCCGAACTTGAAGAAATGTAATAATCCGTAGCAAATCCGAATTGGGTAAAACAAAGGATTGAGAAAAGGGTCAATACCAAAAGACGCTTTTTCACGCTGGGGATGTTCCTCAACCAGCCTTCTTTGCTTTGAGTAGAATTTTCCATGAATAATTAAGGGTTAGGGTGAAAATTTGGTTACTAAGAAATAGAGGGTGTGCATTAATATTATTTATATACCTAATTGATTAACCTTATTGGGTGTATGGCATACCGTACCTATACCAAGAGATTTATTAAATCAATAGTCTTATGTAAGAAAACTTAGGAATTTTGTTGAATCACTATGTTTGAGCGATTCAAATTATTTCCTTCCGAACAGGGTGTAATTCTAACTTGGTTATATCCGGATTAGATAAACCCAGAATGACCAGCATAGACATCTTTAGAATTTCAATTCATGGAAATGAATTGGGTGGGTGATATTTTCTATGATGTCTTACAGATAGATCGTATAGGTGATTTGTTTAGGTTTGAAATTATTTTTTTGGGTGGAAATTTTGGGTGATACTAAAGGGTGATGCGATGTTTTAAGGGTGAAATTCGAGTTCGTTAACATTCTGTTCTTAGAATTGATTTTGGGGATAAACATTCATTTAGAATTCAGATTATTTTAGGAATTGGGTGATTGGTTTTTACTTTTTGAATACCACTTGTTACGAATTTTTATGCCAATAATTGTTGATTTTTAACAACATGTATTTTTTTGTATTTCATACTTAGTAAAATTAATCTTATGTTTTTAGCTTAATTTCTATTCAATTATAGTTGAATCTGTTGGAATAATACAAATGTTGAAATAAAGTTTTTTTTCACTCCATTTGACAATAAAATTTCTCCAAAATATCTTTTTCCTTTATGAAAATGGTTTTCAAATATGTAAAAAGTATATTTTATGGTGATATTTAGAGTTTTTCAAAATTTGTATTTTTTAGATTGGATTACTGAATTGGAATATATTGTAAATGAATGAACCTAGGATTTTCCAACAAGACTTTAAGCCCTGAAAAATTTCAATCACTTGGAATTATCCGCAATGGGTTGTATTTGAATGAATTGTATATGACTTGAAAGGGCAAATAGAATCGGTGGGAGGGTATGACTTGAATTTTCCATTTCCTGCCGCATGGCATTATTCATCTTGATAAGGTTTCTGGGTTGGAAAGTATTTGATGGATATGACCGAAAGTTTTTTAGAATTTTTTTCTAGATAAAAAATTAATACTCAGGGATTTTTAAGGGGGTAGTGTGGAATTGTGGATGTACTGGCCAAGATGTGGCATTTTGGAATATTCATTTCCATCGAGTACAATCACCAAATTTGAAAATGGGATTTTAATTGAAACTTCTTTGAGATTTTTCTTGAGGTGATTTATATCTTTAGTGCGTTTAGCGCTGAAAAGTGAGAATATAAAGGGTATGGTGGTAGCATAATAAAGTATTGGAATCACTATTTGAGACCAATGCCTTGAAATTGTTTAATAAATTCCCAAACCAGGCTCAACTAATCAGTTTTGTAAAATGATCAGAATGAAAAGTTCTCAAAGTAAGAGTATCAAAAACAGATATTAATATTTACACTACACAAAATTGAAACAATTTGATTAAACTAGATCAAAATAAACCAATGGAACAAATTCTAAAATGCGGCTTTCATTATACTTTTTGCATTTTAATTAATTTATTAAAATATAAAAGATCAAGAATCAATCAATACCAACATGGATATATAATCTATTTGTACTTTTTTGCCGATAAAAATGCCGGACATCCCCAAAAAGTTGATTCCACCTTTTTTTAAATATTAAAATCACTCAAAAAAAAAACAGGATCGGAATTTCCGATCCTGTAATGTTTTAAACTAATAAATAGTATTGCGGATTATAATTTAATCAGCTTATGGGATTGGACTCCTTTGTTCCCGAAATTTAACCTGACCACATAAATTCCCGACTTTAGAAATGCAAGGTCCAAAGTCAATGTGCCCTGGCTTGTATTAAATTCTGAATTGAACATTTCAATTCCTCTCAGATCAAATACTGAAACAATTCCCTCATAATCGGCCGGATAATCATCAAAGAAGATATTCAGATGTGACGTG
>DATIAI010000783.1:0-8310 GCA_035458065.1 Algoriphagus sp.
AGTCCGTGACTTGGAGCTTCAGAGCACACAAAATCTAAATCTCCCCAATCAACTTTTTCTATTGGGAAATCTTGAAAAAAGCAGCTCTGGTAACTTCAACATGACCAATACCAGTTTGACTTTAATAGGCAATGGAGATCAGGAAATCCTGGGTTTTCCACTCGTCGTCAGGGATCTCACATTGAATAAATCCGGTGGAAATTTTTTCCCAAATGCCAATCTTACAATTCTAAGAAACCTTACACTTTCCCAAGGAAGCATGGATTTGGAAGGAAATGACTTACTGGTAAACACAGGCCTTTCCGGTACCCTAAATTATGCCGGAGGATCATGGAAAAATATCGGACAGTTGACCTACTTCGGCATCCCCACCAATTTGAACGGAACCAATTCAACTTTTCCTTTCGAGGACACCAGAAATGGAGGAATCCGAAAAGTCCAACTTCTTGGTACCTCCTCAGGTGGAAACTTATCCATATCATTTACCGAATTTAAAGGTGCCGAGTACAATTCCGGGTTTGATGACAACGACGGAACTGAGATTCTATATCGACTATTTAGCTACTTCGAATTTTCAAATTTGACACCAAGTTCCAATCCGATAGAACTGAGAATTTCGGCTGATCAGCTTATCGTGGACAATGTGGACGACCTCAGAATTGTGGGAACTGGATATCCTGCTCCGGGAGCTCACTTGCCAGGCTCGGATCCTGTCGAACTTTGGGCAAGGAGGGATCTTACATTTGCAGATTTGCCAGGAATAAACTTCACCATAGGAAGTTATAGAACACTTTCTGTCCTTCCGGTCACTTGGCTTGACATAAACTCCAAGGTCAAACTTCAGGGAAATCTTATCAATTGGAAGGTTGCACAGGAAAAAGAAAACCTTCTATTTGAAGTCTACAGAAGCAAAACCGCAAAGTCTGAATGGGAAAAAGTCGGGGTAGTAAATTCTTTGGGAACTAGTGATGATATCCGTGTCTATGAATTTCTCGACACATCGGTAGATCGATTTTCATCATATTATTATCGGATCAGGCAGGTTGATTGGAATGGGGGATTTTCTTGGAGTGAAGTGACCAAAACGATTAATCCCAAAGATTTTTCTCCAAAAAGCTTGGTCATTTTTCCTAATCCATATGAATCAGGGAAACTCCAGTTGTTTATTCCACACTTCGAGGAAGGTTCCAAAGCGGATTTGACAATCCATGATGCTCAGGGGAAATTGATTTATCGTTCCGAATATGATGAATCCAAGCTTACCCAAGTGGCACAAGAGTTAGCTCCAGGGCTTTACTTTGTCCGTGTGGTATACAATCACCAACTATTTTCAGGAAAGTTGATCAGGAAATGATCTCATTATTTTAAGAGCAGAAAGGCACTTTTCCCTGATTTTCATATCTTACTTCGCAAACCCCAATCCAACCTATGACCTTTGTTTTTGTCCTGCTCAGCATCGCGATCCTGGTACTTTTGATCGTGTGGGCTAAGCTCAATCCCTTTCTGGCTTTCCTTATTGCATCCATCTCAGCTGGGCTGATGCTGGGACTTCCGGCAGATCAAGTTGCCAAATCTGTTCAAAAAGGAATGGGAGCTATGCTTGGCGATTTAGTGATCGTGATCGTGACCGGAGCCATGTTAGGTAAACTCGTCGCCGAAAGTGGAGCTGCGCAGCGGATAGCAGGCTTTCTCATGAAAATCTTCGGGGAAAAGTACATCACCTGGGCAATGGCTTTTACAGGATTGATCGTGGGGATTCCGTTGTTTTACAATGTGGGTTTCGTCCTGTTGGTCCCTTTGGCATTCACTGTGTCTTACCAATACAAGCTTCCCGCAGTCTATGTCGGCATTCCTTTATTGGCCGCGCTTTCGGTAACCCATGGCTTTTTGCCACCGCACCCCTCTCCTGCGGCATTGGTTGCACAATTTGGAGCCAATATGGGCTTGACGCTTTTCTACGGCTTTTTGATTGCCATCCCCACCATCATTATTGCAGGGCCGCTGTTTGCTCCCTTTCTTAAAAACATCAAATCAGAACCTTTAAAGACTTTCCAAGCAGAGCCAAAACCCGAAAATGAACTTCCGGGAATCGGAAACAGCATTTTCACAGCACTCCTTCCTGTGATTCTATTGATCGGAACCACGGCTTTGAGTTTGAATATTTCCCAAGATGATCCTTTAAGTCCGATCGTAAGATTCATTGCAGATCCGGGAGTAGTGATGTTGGTTTCTTTACTTTATGCGACTTTTTCCCTTGGATTAAGCCGAAATACAAACATGGTAAAGCTGATGGATATCTATACCGTCGCCACCAAAGATGTATCCATGATCTTGTTGATTGTGGCTGGCGCCGGAGCGCTAAAGCAGATTTTCACCGATACAGGTGTAAGTTTGTCTATTGCCGAGAGCCTTAAAACCTGGGAAATGCATCCTTTGATCCTAGCTTGGTTGATCACTTCTGTAATCCGGGTTTGTGTGGGATCCGCAACAGTTGCAGGCTTGACTACTGCCGGAATCATTGCTCCTTTGGTAACCACCATGAACGTGGATCCCAATTTACTTGTGCTATCCATCGGAGCCGGGAGTTTGATGTTCTCCCATTTCAACGACGGGGGATTTTGGATGTACAAGGAGTTTTTCAACGTAAGTATCAAAGACACCATCAAATCTTGGTCCCTGATGGAGACCATAGTAGCAGTCTCCGGACTGGTGGGGGTCCTGATTTTGGATCTTTTTGTCTAATTTCAGTCTAAAATTTACCTTAATGGAAACACCTGAAATAAATTTTGCGAAGTTGGGATTGACCCTTCCTCCTGCCCCTAAGCCACTTGGCGTTTACAAACCTTGCCTGATCGATGGAAAATACCTTTACTTGTCCGGACACGGCACTGTAAAACCGGATGGGAGCCTGATCATCGGAAGAATCAATGCAGACCTGGATATCGATCAGGGAAAATTGGCAGCAAGACAAGTTGGCCTGGCAATGCTTGCCACCATCAAAGCCAATATTGGATCCTTAAATAAAGTCAAACGTGTGATCAAAGTTCTCGGTATGGTGAATTGTACTCCCGACTTCGAAAGACACCCGTTTGTAATCAACGGATGCAGCGAACTTTTTGCAAGTGTTTGGGGTGAGGAAAACGGAATCGGAGTTAGATCTGCTGTAGGTATGGGGTCACTTCCCGACAATATTCCGGTAGAAATCGAAGCCTTATTTGAGCTTCATGAAGGACATTAAGGCTCAACCAAAGCCTTGTACGATTCAAATAGGCTCCATACATCGCGGACATAATTGACAGCGATGTGGCCTTTGGCAAATCCACTTTTGACTAATGGATCCCGATAATATTCGGGATCACTTTTTAAGTTGAGGAACATCGCAACATCTGTCCAGTTTTGGGTATTCTTGCCATACTTTAAAGTAAGTCGCCAGGCATCCTCCACGTGTCCTTGACCGATATTATAGGATGCGAGAATAAACCTGATTCGCTCATTGGTATCCGGAACCCGCTCTCTCCAAAACTTATCCAGGTATTGAAGATATTTCACCCCGCCTTTGAGAGATTGTACCGGGTCGTTGGGATTGGTCACTCCAAAACGCTCCAAGGTCACAGGCATTAATTGCAACAATCCTTCTGCTCCGGCATAGGAAAGGGCTGTGGTATCAAACCCGGATTCCTTATAAACCAAAGCTGCCAAAAGCCTCCAGTCCCAACCCAATTCAGCCGCACTTTCCTTTATAATTCCATCATAAACAGAAATTTTATTGCCCGCAAGAGATGAAAATTGGCTATTGGATCGATAAAATGTGTTTCGGGGATTCAAAAAGTACTTTGCGTAGAGTTCCGGAATAAACCGCTTCTTCTTTTCAGAAAGCCAAGTATTAATCTCCTTTAATAGGAGTGGAGAATTTTTTCTAGCGGCCCAACCTACGGCCCCGTTTTCGGACAATTTAAGAGACACATCCAATCCTTCGTAATAGGTCTGGTTGGCTTTGGCAACATTCCGGTCTGCCACGGTCCACTTTATTTTTCCGTCAGCTACTTGGTCGATCAGGTTTTCTTCATGGTCTTCTGACTCTATGATCTTAAATTCCAATTGGAGAGAATCTCGTATTTGATTTAGTTGATCCGGATAAATTGTACCCTTTCTCACAAAAATCGTGTCTTCCCCAATTTCATTCCAGGTTATGCCTTTCTCTGATGGCTTTTTTCCGACCATCACTGTACTCCTGGTACCTAAATAGTGAGTAAATGTCGCCCTTCCATGTCGCTCGCTTTTGCTAATATCCAGGTTCATGGCTATCAGGTCCACTTTCCCAGATTCAAGTAAGTCAAAGGCTTTCTCAATGTCGGAGAGCACTACCAATTCCAACTGTACGCCTAGGTTTTTGCTGAGATCCCTTAAAAGTTCAAATTCATACCCCATGCGCCGGCCTCGGTAGATGTAATAGGAAGTAGAGTTATTATCCACTGCCACCCGAATTGTACCTCGGGTTTTAATTTCGGGCAAATCAAAAATATAGGGGTCATGGAGCACCTTATCAATCCGATCTTCCAAGAAAGTACACTGTACTCCAGAGATGAGCAAAACTAAGGTGCTGAATGCCGCAATGAGTGCTTTTTTCATTCCAAGGGGGAAAACCCAGGATGGTTCTCAAGCCGATTTGGCAAACGCTATGCCAAAAGAAAAATAAAGTGATCCTTAAAAAAAGCAAATAAAAAACGGAAGCTTTCGTGACTTCCGTTTCTATTCAATTTTCGGGCAGTTCAAGTGGCTCCAGACTATTGTCAAAGAAGATTTTTCCTGAGAGCCGCAGAAGTTCAATTTCCTGCTCCTTGATCTGATAAATGGAAGTTATCAGTCTGTTTTCAGCTGTCAAAAGATTGACCTGAGCATCCCGGAATTCCAAATATGAGGCAATTCCAAGTCTAAACCGCTCCAAAGCGATGTCGGTATTTTCTCTGGCTACCCGGTAGTTTTGCCGTTCGATTTCAAGCAAACGAAGGTTGTTTGCATAGGTGTTATAAGATCTTGCTATGTCTGATTTAAGCTGGATTTCATATTGGTCAAGAGTATTGTCCTGAATCCTCTGCTGAACTTTGGCATTTTGGATTCGGCGGTTAAGTGTCAATCCACTGAATAGATTGACCGTGATATTACCTCCATAATTAAATCCACTTCGCTGATTTTGGATCAAAAAGCCCGCATCAGAATTGGAGGTGTTGTTTACATAATTAGCGTTAAGGTTGAGTATAGGCAACCTAGAGGCTTGGAGCTCTCGGGTTTGAAGGAAGGCAACATTGTTCAAGCGCTGATTGATGAGCAATTGTTTGTTTTCCAGAAAGGCGTTTTCCTCCAAATCAACGAGTGTCAAAGGTTCTCCTACCAAAATTGTATCTTTTACAAAATACTCTTCTTGTGGCTCTATCGCCATCAGTTCATTCAAATTCACTCTTGCATTTTGAATAATTTGCTCTTGGGTAAGCAAAAGACTTGAATCAGCGTTGTAATCGACTTGGGCCGTTAAGTAATCTCTTTTGCCTGCACCTCCAAGTTCATATTGGGCTTGGGCAATGTTCAAGCGTGCACGGCTGAGATTGAGCGTTTCTTTTAACACCTGAAATCGCTGCAACTCAAGAATCAACCTGTAATAAGCCGTCGAAATCCCTGCAACGGTATTTTCAACAGACACTTTTGCTTCCAATTCACTGATCTCAGTCAATTGACCAAGCCGCTTCATGATCACGACCGATTCAGGACGAAAACCATAAATCCCCACAATATTGAAGTTTTCATTGCGGGATTTTGCATCATCGATTTGCCTTGGTTCAGGATCATTGACAAATTTCTGGGTCACATCCTCCTTACTAAAGGACCTTAAGTAAGTCGCGTCCACGATTGGCATGAAGAGCTCTCCCACTCCAATCTTTTGGTCTCCTTCTCTTAAATTGACATTTTCGACTGCAATCTTGATTTGAAGGTTTTTTTCCAGACCAATTTGGATTGCTTTTTCCAAGTCTAAATTTTCCTGGGCAAAAACCGACACAGAGGTCAGAAGACTTCCCCAGGCGAATAAAAAGGCTAATTTTTTCATTAAATTCTTGCTAATCTTCCTTGCTTAGAAGTGAGATAAGTATAAATGGCCGGGATGATAAATAAGGTAAGAATAGTAGCAAACGTCAACCCGCCGATTACGGCTGCACCCATTGGAACTCGGCTTTCTGCACCTGCACCAAGAGCCAAAGCAATTGGCAAGATCCCAAGGATGGTAGACAAACTGGTCATCAAAATCGGCCTAAAACGGGCGACAGCTGCTCCATAAATGGCTTCTTCCACATCCATTCCCTGAGCCTTTCGCTGATTGGCAAATTCCACAATCAAAATTCCGTTTTTGGTTACCAATCCTATCAGCATAATGATCCCGATTTGGCTGAAGATATTCAGCGTAAACCCGAAGAACCAAAGGGTAGCAAGAGCTCCAAAAATCGCAAGTGGCACAGTAAACATAATAGTCAATGGATCCGTGAAGCTTTCAAACTGGGCTGCAAGTACCAAATAGATCAATACCAAGGCGAAAATAAAGGCAAACAACAAGCTGTTGGAGCTTTCACGGAATTCTTTGGATGGTCCGGAAACATCTGTCGAGAAGGAATCATCCAATACTTCGGCCGCAATTTTATCCATCTCGTCCAATCCTGCACCGATGGTATAGCCTTCTGCCAGGTTAGCAGATACCGTAGCACTTACGAATCGGTTGAAGCGATAAAGCTGTGGAGGGGTACTTTTCTCAACAACTCTGACAAGATTATCCAATTGAACCAGCTGGCCGTTGTCGCCCCTTACATAAAGCATTCTCAGGTTGATAGGCTCGTTTCGATCCTGTAGCTGCATTTCGCCGAGTACTTGATATTGCTTTCCGTTCATGATGAAGTAGGCAAATCGTTGACCGGAATAGGAAAGCTGGAGGGTCCTAGCAATCTCCTGTACAGATACACCGATGTTTCTGGCTCTTTCCCGGTCGATCTCTATTTCCAGTTCAGGCTTGGTAAACTTCAGGTTGATATCTGTGAAAATAAAGGCCGGATTTTGGGATGCTTTTTCCAAAAAAGGAGGAATAACTTCTTTTAATTTCTCCAAGGTAGGTGCCTGAATCACATACTGTACCGGCAGTCCGCCTCTTCTGTCTCCGATTGAAACGGGCTGTTGGGCAAATGCACGAACAGAAGTTTGGTTTTTAAGAATACCATTGACTGAATTAAAAATTTCCTGTTGGGTACGGGTGCGTTTATCAGCATCTGTGAGGAATACGCGGACAAAAGCGGAATTGGTGTTTGCAGTTCCGAAACCCGGAGAAGTAACACTGATCAATCCTCCCACTTCTTCCTTAGGTAGTTGTTCTTGTAGTTTTGCCGTGATGTCATCTACTGCTTGCCCCATATACCCGAAGGTGGCTCCTTCAGGTCCGGACATGTTAATTCTAAGCTCAGATCGATCCTCAATCGGTACCAACTCTGAAGGAATCTGGGTAAACAACCAATAAATTCCAAAACCCATAAAAGCAATCAGGGGAAATGAAATCCATCTAAATTTCATAAATGAACCAAGCAGCCGGTCATAACCGTCATTTAGCTTGACAAAAAACGGTTCGGTGAAATTGTAGAAAGCATTTTGTTTCTCTCTCAGCTTCAGCATTCTACCACTGAGCATTGGGGTCATGGTCAATGCCACAAAGGAGGAAATAATCACCGATCCAGCTACCACGATACCAAATTCACGGAAAAGCCTACCAGTGGTGCCGGTAAGAAAGATCACCGGGAGGAATACCGCTGCCAAGGCCACAGTAGTTGCAATAACCGCAAAGAAAATCTCCTCCGATCCTGCTTCTGCCGCTTTTTTGGGGCTTTCTCCTTTTTCGATCCGCGTATAAATATTTTCCAGTACCACAATCGCATCATCGACTACCAGACCGATGGAAAGCACGATCCCCAATAGGGTCAAGACGTTGATGGAAAAGTCCATCAGATACATAATAAAGAATACTCCAATAAGCGAAATCGGAATAGTCAGTACCGGAATAAAAGTCGTTCTCCAATCTCTTAAAAACAGGAAGATAATGGCCACCACAAGAATAAATGCGGTAATGATGGTCTCTTCTACTTCGGCGATTGAACTTCTGATGTAAGTCGTGGAGTCAAAATTGATTTCTACACCCACATCGGCCGGAAGATCTTTTTTGATAAACTCCAGCCTGCGGTAAAATTCGTCTGCAATTTCAATGTTATTCGAACCGGGAAGAGGCACCAAAAC
>DATIAI010000784.1:0-2470 GCA_035458065.1 Algoriphagus sp.
ATCAACGTAAATCAATATACTTTGCAGCACAATGTGTATGCCAATGTATTTGCTTTGGGTGATGCCGCGGGCTTACCTACCGCCAAAACGGGCGCTGCGGTCCGCAAACAGGCCCCCGTTTTGGTCGAAAACCTGCTCCACGTCATTCGCCATGATGGTGCAGCAATGCAGCCCGATTACCACGGGTATTCTTCTTGTCCGATTGTGACCGGATATGGAAAAATGGTACTGGCCGAGTTTGATTACGATAACAAACGGGCGAGTGATCCTATGATTTCCAGGTTTTTCGACACTTCCAAAGAGCTGTTTGCCATGTGGATTCTCAAAAAATACGGGTTACCCTTCATGTACTGGAATTTGATGTTGAAGGGTAAGGCTTAAAAGGCCGTTATTAATTCATTGTTGAAACATGAGTTATACCTTGGTAAAAGTCAAAATCGGGCATAAACCTAATCGCGGAGCGATTGAATTTAGAATAGCCCCGGTCGTCCGGGGTAAATAGTTGGGTCAAATTGGCGGCAACCACGGCAGTGGTTGAACTCAATTGAGCAAAAAGTTCAACCGCATCCGCGGTTGCGAACCCTTGTGCTACCAAAATGACCCCGGACGACCGTAGGGCCGATCAGTTCTAAAAAAATCGGCAAAAAACACGTTATTTGCTATAAAACTGGCAAAAAATGGAATACAATCTGTTTGATTTTTTTGGCAGCATTGATGATCCTCGAAGAGCACAGGGAGTGCGTCATTCACTCCCTGTGTTGCTGAGTATAATTGTTATGGCGATTCTCAGTGGATATAACGGCTTAAAAGGCTTTGCTCGTTTTGCCAAAAGCAATGAAAAGGAATTGAGGTCAATTTTTGGTTTAAAGCATGGAGTTCCGACGTTTGGTACTATTCGCAGCGTTTTACAAAGCCTGGATAAAGCTTCCCTAGCCAAAAAATTTGGTAATTGGATGAAAGCTTATCATCCTGAAGAGGAACAACATTGGGTTGCATTGGATGGTAAAGGACTGCTTTCAACCCTGAGTAATCCCAATGACTCGCTTCAAAGCTTTGTATTGGTGGTAAGTGCTTTTGGTCAAAAAAATGGATTGGTTTACGGGGTAAATACATTTGACAATGGTAAATCCGGTGAAGGCCAAGCCCTTGATGAACTTGTGCAAACTCTTGGTTTAAAAGGCGCTATCTTGACAATGGATGCCTTGCATTGCACAAAAAAAAACTTGATTTAGTCCTTTCACTAGGGTGTGATTTCCTCATCCAAGTGAAAGCCAATTGCCATACTTTATATGCAAGAATTGCGCTATTCACTGCTTTTCACTTGCCTATGTCTACTTGTGAAACGTACGAGGAAGGACATGGACGGTGTGAATTCCGGAGAGTGGAGTTGTTTGAGAATAAAGCGGAGCTGCCCCAAGTTTGGCATGGCATTACTCGTTTGGTGAAAGTACGACGATGGGGCATTCGGGAAGGAAAGCCTTACCAACAGCTCAGCTTTTACATTTTGAGTAAACCGCTCAACTCTGTACAAGTTGTCGCCAGGGGAATCAGAGGACATTGGGGTATAGAGAATAAATTGCATTGGGTGAAGGATGCCATTCTTAAAGAAGATAAAATGACTATCACTCACCCAACGCAAGCTACTATAGCGGCTCTCCTGAACACTACAGCTATGAATATGCTGAGGCTGGCAGGATTGCTCCCAAACAAAGATACCCTGGCTGGTTTTGCGAACAAAGTCAAAAAAATGTACAATTTGTTTGTCTGCAAAACCTGAAAATTTAGAACTGATCGGCCCTGCGGACGACCGGGGCTATTCTAAATTCAATCGCTCCGCGATTAGTTTTATGCCCGGTTTTGGCTTTTCAAAAATTCGGGATGATTCGTGTTGTTTTAAACTCCCAATTGATTCAAATCAGCACAAAAAATAGCCATCACATCGACCCAGTTTTTACTACCTTTTTCAGGTAAGCCCCTTCTTCTGTTTCTATCACCAAAAAATAAATTCCCGGATTTAATCCTTTTAAATCGATTGTTCGGTTATTATTTTCCGATTTTCCTGTCTGCACCAGTTTTCCCAGGCTATCGTACACTTTCAGGAACCAAACACGCGGTAGGTCCTCTGATTCAATGGTCAGTACATCCTCAGTAGGATTTGGATACAGCTTTATTTCCGGGTATGTGCCGGGTTCATTGATGGCAACTGTGCTGCAATCAAAATTATTGGAGGATAATATACGGACTTCATCTTTGGATAAAATTCTGTTGTAAATGCGGACATCATCGATCCAGCCGCGATGGAACTCTGTAACAATATGGGGGTCTGACCCAATATTTAGGGGAAAATTGGTCGGTTTAATATCATTCACCATAGTGCTGGAATCTATCAAAACACCATCCAAATAGCATTTCGCGATCGAGTCGTCCCTGGTGATTGCAATATGATACCATCGGTTTAGTTCCAAAATTT
>DATIAI010000785.1:0-3476 GCA_035458065.1 Algoriphagus sp.
GTGCATTGAGCAGATTGTTGGTGACTGTTGAGAAATATCCTGATCTGAAGGCAAATCAAAACTTCCTTGAGCTTCAAGCCCAACTGGAAGGCACAGAAAACAGAATTGCAGTTGCGCGAAGAAACTTCAACGAGTCTGTGGTTTCTTATAATGCCAACATCCGGACATTCCCGAACAACCTTTTTGCAGGATGGTATGGCTTCGAAACCAAAGGTACTTTCCAGGCCTCAGAAGGCGCTGAGAATGCTCCAACTGTACAATTTTAATCATGGCTGAAAAATTATTTTCTCCGGAGGAAAAGGATCAAATCAAGGCTGCAATCCAGACTGCTGAGATTCGAACCTCCGGAGAAATCCAGGTACATATCGAAAATCACTGCAAAGGCAATGTCTTGGACAGGGCTGCGGAGGTTTTTGAGACGCTGAAAATGTACCAAACCAAAGACCGTAACGGAGTCCTGTTTTATCTGGCAGTCTTGGATCACAAGTTCGCAATCCTCGGAGACGCCGGGATCAATGCGGTAGTTCCGAAGGACTTTTGGGAGAGCACCAAGGAATTGATGGCTTCCTATTTCCGTCAGGGAAAATTTACACAAGGCCTCATCGAAGGCATTCACTTAGCCGGTGACCAGTTGGGTGCTCATTTCCCATATGATAAATCCGGTGACAAAAACGAACTTTCGGATGAAGTATCTTTCGGCTAAACAGCCAATTCTCCTGGTATTTTTTGCCTTTCTATTCGGGCAAATAAATGCACAGGATTTTCCGCCCGTTCCAAATCCTCCACGCTTGGTAACCGACTTTACCGGAACACTTTCCGCTGATGAAGTGGCTAGTTTGGAGCAAAAACTGGTGGCATACAATGACAGTACCTCTACTCAGATTGCCATCGTTTTGATGCGTTCAACGGGGGAATATGAAATTGCGGATTATTCCCAGCGATTAGCTCAAGCCTGGGGAATCGGCGGCGCTGATAATAATAATGGCATTCTGATCCTTGCAGCAATGGAGGATCGAAATGTGTTTATAGCAACAGGTTATGGTATGGAGGGTGCCGTGCCCGATGCGCTTGCAAAGCGGATCGTCACCAATTTGATCCTTCCCAATTTCAAGATGGAGGCTTATTACCAAGGTTTGGATGAGGCTACGGATATGATTTTCAAACTGGCTTCAGGTGAATATAAGGCCGAAGATGTAGAATCTGATGGGGATCATGGAGGAGCGATTTTCTTTATCCTGTTATTTATCTTCTTGTTTGTGATCCTTCCTTTGATCAAAAACCGCAAAGACAATGATAACCATATGGGAGGTAAAGGAGGAGGAATTGACCTCTGGACCACCATTATGCTGGCCAATATGTTGAAGGGCGGAGGCGGCAAATTCGGAGACTTTTCCTCAGGCCGAGGCTCATTCGGTGGGGGCGGAGGCTTCGGAGGAGGGGGCGGATTTGGAGGCTTCGGCGGCGGATCATTTGGTGGCGGCGGCGCGGGAGGAAGTTGGTAAATCCAAGTCTTAATCCCAATTCCTTTTGATTTAAAGCAAAAAATCAACTTTTTCTAAAATAAAAAAGCGCCACTTTCGGCGCTTTTTTGGTTTCTAATAACAGGGTAAAATAATAACTATCAGTTAGTTTTTTTGAGCCTGCTGTGGACTGTCGTCGGTCGACCGTTGACAGGTTAAATAACTCTCTCGGTTTGAGAAAAGTAGAAGTTACCTTCAATAGCAGCATTTTCATCAGAGTCCGAACCGTGAACTGCATTGGCTTCGATAGACTTTGCGAAAATCTTTCTGATGGTACCTTCCGCTGCATTCGCTGGGTTGGTGGCTCCGATTAAAGCACGGAAATCCTCCACTGCATTGTCTTTCTCCAAAATCGCCGCAATGATCGGTCCTGAAGACATATACTTGCACAGGTCAGCGTAGAAGGGTCTTTCCTTGTGAACCTCATAAAATTTCCCAGCCAGTGCCGGAGTCAGTTGGGTAGCTTTCATGGCCACAATTTTGAAGCCTGCTTCCTCGATCATTTTCAGAATAGCGCCTGAGTTTCCGGCTTCAAAAGCGTCCGGCTTGATCATCGTGAATGTTCTGTTACTTGCCATGGGATCTTGTTTTGTCTTGGTTTAATTTGGCCGCAAAAATAGGGGTTTTCCCTTTACATTCTTGCTACACTTCGCGAATTCTAGTCTAGGTCGCTTAGAATCAGGGCCATGAGCTCTTTGGTGTTTCTGGAAAAATTGCTGACCTTTGCACGCTACTAGAGCCAAAAGTGCCGCTGAATTACAATTAATGGAAGCTTTAGCCTCGTTTAAAAAAGAACTTTCCTCTCCCAAGAAAATATTCATCACAACTCATGTGAAACCTGATGCCGATGCGTTGGGATCTTCCTTGGGTCTGGCGAACTACCTCCTCAAAAAAGGGCATGAGGTCACTGTGGTGACTCCTTCGGATTATCCGTCCTTCCTCGCATGGATGAAAGGCAACGAATCTGTGCTGGATTTCAGCAAGCAGGAAGACAGACCATTGGCTTCCCTTAGACTGGAGCAGGCAGATGTAATATTCTGTCTGGATTTCTCTGTCCTGGACCGGGTCAATGAATTGGGAGAGATGATCCGTAAGTCCAAAGCCTTTGTGGTCAATATTGATCACCACCAGGACCCGGAAGATTTTGCACACCTGAGATATTGGAGTACCAAAGCTGCGGCTACCTGCGAGCTGATATACCAACTGATCGTAGATGACTTGGGAGACAAAGACGCAATCGACAAGGATATCGCTGATTGTCTCTACGCAGGCATCATGACAGATACGGGAGGGTTTCGCCATCCAAATACCACCAAAAACGTCCATCTCGTGGTCGCCGAACTGATCGGAATGGGGGCAGACCCCACCCAGATCTCCAATTGGATCTACGATTCCAACTCGGTAAACCGGCTTAAATTCATCGGATTTGCCATCACACGCAGATTGGTTGTGAGAGAGGATATCCACACCGCCTACTTTGTGATCAGCAAAAAAGATCTTAAAAAATATCAAAGCCAGACCGGCGACACCGAAGGTTTGGTCAATTATGCTTTATCTTTGGATGGCATCAAACTTGCCGCATTGTTTTCAGAGCGGGAAGACGGAATTAAAATTTCATTCAGATCCAGCAGCGATGTAGCGGTCAATAAATTTGCCGCGTCTTACTTCAACGGAGGAGGACATAAAAATGCTGCCGGAGGAAAGTCTGCACTAAGCCTGAAAGAAACCGTTGATCGATTTGAATCACTTGTAGAAAAATGCCAGGATGAATTGTTTCATTCCGAAACAATAACCGCCGGATAAGGGCATGCGCAGAAAAATTACTCAGAAAATTCACTTAACCTTTATGAAATCGAGCATGTCACAAACGACAAAAAGAGCCAGATTATGGTGCATGCGAGATTCCATGTGGCAACAAAAAAACAATTATTAACACATGAAAAACAACAAAAGCCT
>DATIAI010000786.1:0-2511 GCA_035458065.1 Algoriphagus sp.
TAGACCTCCCTACCTCCATACCTCCCAACCTCCAAACTTCCCACTTTTCAGCCTTCACACTCCCGTGCTGAGGACCTGACCGACGAGAGTCGGGCAGTACGAAGCATAAGCCTTCTGCCTTTACAGACTGCCTGCTGTTTCACTCCAAATTGGCTTTAACAAATCTTCTTCCGCTAAGGAAAGGAGAAAGTCGCGAATGGGAGCAGGATAAAGTACATTGGCATCAAGTACAGCTGATATCATAGCCAAAACTCAATATCCCATTCCTAGTTCTTGGGCTTCATTTGCCAGCTCTTCGAGAATTCTACTTCTGTTTTCCCTAAGGTCAAAGTCATACTTCTGCACGTCCCTCATGGTTACTTTGCGATGAGTCCCAACTTTTTTAAAAGGGATTTTTCCAGTTTCCAGCAGCTTAATCAGGTGGGGCCGGGAAACATTTAACAGATCAGCGGCTTGCTGCGTGGTTAATTCTGATTCTATCGAAGTAATTTCAACACTATTCCCAAGGGCCATTTCTTCAAGAACCCTCTCCAGAATCAATGCCGCTTTTCGAGGTATCTCAAATGACTCTCCCTTCACTTGGAAAGTTACATTGCCTTCAGAAGGTGAAACAGACATAAGTTGCTTTAAACTCGAAGCAGATAGTTGGGCTGTTTTTTGTTCTTTAACTGTTGGTTTCTTGAGGGTTGAAATCATGGTGTTGGAAATGTTTGTTGATTCTGTTAAGATATTAAACGAAATAAACGAAACAAAGTTCCTTGTAAAAATTCTGTCTATAGGCCTTTAATTCAGGGTAAACAACAACTGGAGCATAGGTCCAACAGCTCCTCCAGTTGACCTGCTTCTCAGGCAGCCGAACTATTTGTCAATCAACCACCATCTCCGTCCCTAGGCATCGATATCAATATCGCTACAATATCCCTGCGCCGATGGCAATGGCATTTTTCCTTATTACCGTGGGTTACAGCCTTC
This sequence comes from Algoriphagus sp., assembly GCA_035458065.1. Lineage (GTDB taxonomy): Bacteria > Bacteroidota > Bacteroidia > Cytophagales > Cyclobacteriaceae > Algoriphagus. Next base: position 973 of record DATIAI010000786.1, read on the forward strand.
GTACCTTAGGCCTCACCCACGACTATTGAAAAGTTTGACCCATTCTGGGTCATATTGAAATGACTTATGGGACTATCTATTCCTACATCACTACCCACTTCCGCCATTCAAATGGGTGGATCGGCAACTCTTTAGTGGATCGGCAACTCTTTAAAAGACCTCGCCTTGCCCAGACCCGAATGGAGGGCGCGGTGGCCCGACGCAAAAGCGGGCCGGCGTTCGGGTTTGCGCGGCTGGAGCTTCCTCCCCACAACCTGGCTCAAAAACTCCCGTTTTTGCCCTGTCTTGATTTTTTCGTTTTTTTTCATCAAAGCCTGTCCCGAGCAGCGAAGCGTATCGGGAGAAAAAGAACATAAAGAAATCAACGATGGAGGTTCCCAAGCCCTCACCGAAAGCCCTTCGTGTTCCGCTTCTCAGCAAACTGCCCACTGAATCCTACCCACAAAAATCAGCCAACTGAAAACTGGCCACAAATTGCTTTCATCTTTGATTTTTACAGATTGAACCAAAAAATACCCAATACATGGTATTTTTTATTCCAACTAATTCTCTTTTCTTGGAATATTAATTCTGTCGCCACGGTCTTGCAACCTGTATATTCCTGCATTCCGGGCTTCATTGATTTTTTTCATCCCAGCCAAGGATTGCGACATCCCTAAAAAGAAACACAGACGCAATGATTCCAAAGAAAAATTTGAAGATGCTGGTCTCCGAGAAACTAATGGATGCGGAAGTCTTGTTGATAAACGATAGATTTGCCACTTCCGTTTATATAGCAGGATACGCGATTGAATTGGCTCTCAAATTTAAGATTTGCAAGATGTTCAGTTTCAAGCACGGATTTCCGGAGGACAAATCTGAATTTGAGATTTACCTGAATTTCAATAAATCCAAAGACAAATTGAATGGGATAGTAACCCAGATCAGGCAAATTCGGCACCATGATCTGACCAAGCTCCTGTTCTTTTCCGGTGCGGAATTTAGAATCAAGGAAAACAGGCTGGAGGAGTGGGGAATCGTTACCTCATGGGACCCGGAGATCCGATATACAATCAGTGAGGTAAGTAGCGATGAAGCAAATCTATTCTTCAGTTCCACAAAGAAAATTATTGATTATATTTTGAAAAAATAACCGGTATGGCAAAGCGAAATCAACACGTAGTTCCTTTGGGAAACGGCTGGGCTGTCAAAAAAGAAGGTAGCAGCAGATTCACCGTGATTACCGATAATCAACGGGACGCAATAAGGGTTGCGAGGGAAATTGCCAAAAGCCACAAATCTGAACTTATCGTGCATGGAAAAGATGGAAAGATAAGGGAGAAAAACAGCTATGGCGAAGATTCCCATCCTCCCAAGGGTTAAGCCGGAAGGTAAATTCATTATTTATTTCTGAGAGGAAATCCCCGGATTGAATTTATCCACCAGGACTCAAGGCCCGCATGTCTTTGATTTCAACTTTTTGATTTGAGCCTTCAGCCTTTTCAGCTTTCTCACTCCTGTGCTGAGCCCGTCGAAGCGACTGTGCTGAGCCTGTCGAAG
>DATIAI010000787.1:0-3808 GCA_035458065.1 Algoriphagus sp.
GCTGCCCTCCAAGAAATGAGCCATACCAAAGCTACAGAACTGACGATTCACCAAATTATCACCCACGGAAAAGAAGCAGCTGTAAGTGGGGAAATGGTGATGGACGACGGAAAAACCTACGGATTTTCGGACTTTTATACATTTAGCAGTGCCGGAGCAAAGACGGTAAAATCCATTCGATCCTATGTGATCCAGCTGAATTGAAATACAAAGGAAGTGGTAATCCGTCTCCTTTTTGAGTGAAATGAGCAATTCTTTCGAACCGCAATTTCCACCTCTCACCCACCCGGATTTCTTCCACATTTTTTAACTTTAGATATTCTTAATCAGGGAATTACATTCCAAAATTCAGCTTTTCACTACTAAACCACTTTTCGAAATGGGCTCCATAAAAGACAGTGGAAGTTTGCCGGAGGAAAACCTAACTCAGGCAGAATTCAGCCGATTGGCATATAGTGCAGGGGTAAGTACCGTCTTTGATCCTGCGGAAAAACTGTTCAAGGTCACGTACAATGAACGCTGCTGGGACGAAGTTTATGACCCGATTTGGAAGGGCGAATGTGTCACCAACAGTGAAAAACACATCGAGTTTTTGGTAGAACTTTGGTATTGGCTGAACCCTGACGGCTCCTGGTCCTGCATCAAAGGAAAACGCGAATCCATTCAGGTTTTCATCGTGTCCAGTGAATATTGCAAGAAAGAACGCGAATATGTCCTGACAAAATTGACTGAAGAGCGGATCCTTCATGAAGCTAAAATTTTCCAAAGATTTAGTTTCGAAAGCGGGGATTCGGTTTGGAAGGAAGTGCTGTAAAAAGTTCAATCTATTTCATCACTAAATTCCTTGAAAATGTGTTTTATCTCAAACTTGTAAATGCGAAAGCTCGATCAACCTCAAACTGGAAATTAGCCTATCCTTTATGAAACAAATCTCTGGTAAACTCTTCGCATTCAATTCTTTGCAAAGCACTACTTTCCTCCGAGATTGCATCTTATTATGTTACTCCGATAACAACTTTTCCGACCCTTCATTACATTATTGAGTTTTTTATTCACATCATAAACCCAATTTCCAGTTATGTCAAACAAAAAGATTATTACCGTTTTTGGAGCCACCGGGGCACAAGGTGGCGGATTGGCACGGGCCATTCTGAACGACCCCAACAGCGAGTTTGCAGTTAGGGCAGTCACCAGGGATGCTTCTTCTGACAAAGCGAAAGAACTGGCCGCAATGGGCGCCGAGGTAGTGGAAGCTGATTTGGCTCATCCCGAAAAAGTACTCGCCGCAATGCAAGGGGCCTATGGCGCCTATTGTGTCACCTTTTTCTGGGCTCATTTTTCACCTGAGCAAGAAGGCGCCGAAGCAAAATGCATGGCCGAAGCTGCAAAAGCTGCCGGCTTGAAACATGTGATCTGGTCTACTCTGGAGGACACCCGGTTGTCTGTACCACTTCATGACGATACCATGCCCACTTTGATGGGAAAATACAAAGTCCCCCATTTTGACGCCAAGGGCGAGTCAAATCGCTATTTTGCTGAGGCTGGAGTGCCGACAACTTATTTGCTTACCTCATTCTATTGGGAAAACCTGATCTATTTTGGTATGGGGCCAAAACGCGGTGAAGATGGTGTGCTAGCCATTACCTTTCCGATGGGAGGGAATAAATTAAGCGGAATTTGTGCCGCAGATATAGGAAAGTGTGCTTATGGAATTTTCAAAAAAGGCTCTTCCATGATCGGCAAAACGGTAGGCATTGCAGGCGAACACATTACCTGCGAAAATATGGCTAAAGCCCTGTCCAAGGCATTGGGCGAAGAAGTCAGATACAATGCCATCCCCGCTGAGGTATTCCGCAGTTTTGGTTTTCCCGGAGCCGAAGATTTGGGAAACATGTTTCAATTTTATGAGGTATTCGAACAAGAATTTATTGAGGCTCGGGATATCGCTGCTGCCAAAGAACTGAATCCGGAATTGATGTCTTTTGAACAATGGTTGGCAGTCAACGCCAAAAAGCTACCTCTTCAATAAAAACAAGTTTCTAAAACTGTATTAATACTTTTGCCCGGCTCCTTGAGCACGGGCTTTCTTTTACCCAAGAATGGAAATCATCCCGTTGTAATTCTAATTCCAAGCAATTATTAATTCCGCTTGGATGCCTTGGGCAATAGTCTATTTGCCTATTTTAGAAATCCACATTGAAATAAGCCATTCAGTATGTCAAACATTAATTTAATCATTGAAGAGCGCGCCGCAGACATCGGTAAATTCCTGGTCGGTAGACTGCTGCCTTTCCGTCAGAAGCGGATGATCGGCCCATTTATTTACATCGACCATATGGGTCCGGTAAAGATGAATGAAAGGGAGCATTTTGATATTTTGCCTCATCCGCATATTGGACTTTCTACCCTGACTTTTCTTTTCGAAGGCAGCATTATGCATCGGGACACGCTGGGGAATGCGGTAGAAATTAACCCTGGTGCGGTAAATTGGATGACTGCCGGAAAAGGAATCGTCCACTCCGAGCGGACACCTAACAGGCTTCGCCACGAAGATAAAACCATGCATGGCCTTCAGATCTGGGTGGCCCTTCCAAAGGATTTGGAGCAAATGGACCCGGAGTTTTTTCACATCGAAGCTGAAAATCTTCCCAGTTGGACGGATGGAAATGTGGATTTTAAACTAGTGGCCGGCGAGGCCTTTGGGCATCGATCACCGGTGCCGGTTTACAGCAAATTATACATGCTGGAAATCAAAAGCAGGGAAAAGAGAGTACTTAACATTGGAGAGCACTTGTTTGGAGAAAGCGGATTGTACATCTTGGAAGGAGGCATTGAAAGCGAAGGAAATACTTTTGGACCCAAGCAGATTTTAGTTGCCAAAGACGCCACACTTTGTGAATTTACCATTAAGGCCGACAGTACGGTTTACATTTTTGGGGGAGAGCCATTTCCGGAGGAAAGATTTATCGATTGGAACTTTGTATCCTCCAGTAAAGAATTAATTGAAGTAGCAAAGGAAAAATGGAAGGTTCAGCAATTTGAAAAAATCCCTGGGGATGAGGTGGAATTTGTCCCTTACCCGACATTAAAAAAATAACCCATGGCAAAAATCACCTCAAGCATCAAAAAAGAACAGTTCAAAACTGAACTCCACTCCCCTTCCGGAAATGTGCTAATCGCAGACGAACCGATAGCAGTAGGAGGAAAAAACCTGGGATTTTCTCCCTCCGAATTATTGGCCTCCGCACTGTCAGCCTGTACCAGCGCGACACTTCGAATGTATGCCGACCGGAAAGGCTGGCCTCTCGATGAGGTAAAAATAGACCTGGAGTTGCAATTCATCAGAGAGGAAAACCGAACCCAAATCGAACGGAAAATCACTCTCATTGGTCAATTGGACGAGCAACAAACCGAACGTTTATTGGCGATAGCCAATGCCTGCCCAATACATAAAATACTGAGTAACCCGATTGCAATCGACACAAAACTGTCACTTGAAAAGTCCGAAGTTTAGAAAACTATTGATTTTAAACATTCAATTAATCCGCCCCAACCCATTAACCAGCCCATGAACATATTCCAGTTTTCAACCTTAGTTCTGTTCTTCTTTCTCTTTGGAAATCTTAACGCCCAATCCACTTTATCTCAAGCCCCGGAAGGATTTGACCAGCTTAAACCGGAGATAGCAAAAGGAAAAATAGACACCTTAACATACTATTCCACCACAGTCGGAACTGAAAGAAAAACTCTGGTTTATACTCCTCCAGGATTTTCGGAATCTAAAAAATATCCGGTATTGTACCTTCTG
>DATIAI010000788.1:0-2865 GCA_035458065.1 Algoriphagus sp.
CCCGGCGCCCATCCCGGGGATCCATAAATTTCCAGTTCCTGAGGGGAGAATTCCACCTTCACTTTGGACCAATCGGCATCCATTTCCTCCGCGAAAATGACTGGCAAAGAAGTCATAGATCCCTGCCCCATCTCAGCGGCCGGATTATAAATGGTGATCTCTCCATCTTCTGTGATTTGTACCCAGGCCGTGATCGGATGCTTCCCCAGCTGTTCGCCAATTTTCTTTTCGTCTGAGCAAGAAACGATCAAGGGCAACATCCCGGATGCCCCGAAAAAAAGCGCGATTCCACTGCTGGATTTCAAGAATTCTCTTCGGGATACGGAAGTTATATTAGTAGACATAGTCGGAATTTCGAAAGGGTTATTTGGTGTCGATTTAGGCTTTTGAAGCAAGCTCCACAGCTTTAATGATTCGGAGATACGTACCGCAGCGACAAAGGACGCCATTCATATAAGTCTTAATTTCTTCACGGGTAGGGTTTGGATTTTCTTCCAATAGGGCAACGGCCTGCATGATTTGACCGGATTGGCAATAGCCACACTGTGGAGCTTGTGCTTCAATCCATGCTTTTTGAACCGGGTGATCTCCATTTTCCGACAAACCTTCGATCGTCCTGATCTTTTGGCCATCAGAGAAATTGTCCACAGGAAGGACACAGGCTTTCATCGGAACATTGTCTACATGTATGGTGCAAGCCCCGCATTGAGCGATTCCGCAGCTATACTTCGTGCCAGTAAGTCCGAGATGTTCTCTCAACACCCAAAGCAAAGATGTGCCTTCAGGGACTTCCACAGTATGTTTTGTGGTATTGATATCGAGTGTAAAAGAGGCCATAACCTTGAAATTTTTAACCTTAAGATAAGGGTATTAAAGGGAATAGCCTTAGAAATTTGCCTGTTTTTGAACAATGGAGCAATCCGGGAATTGAGTGAATGTCAGTTGGTGAGGAGCTTCGAACCTTTCTATTCAAAGCTCGGACCTTTTTACTCGACGTTTGGACCTCGGAGGTGCAACGTTGGACCTTTTTGCTCCAGGCATGCACCTCAGAGGCGGAACGTTGGACCTTTGAAGTGGGGGAGGGTACTTCGCAAGTGGGAGGGGGTACTTCGGAAGTACCCCTCCCCACTTTAGAACTGACTTCACTGAGTTCCGAAATGAACTGGTTTAATTAAAAGATGAACTCAATGAGCTCCGAAGTAACTCAGTTCAGTTAAAAGGTAACTCGGATAGGTTAAGAAGTGGGGTAGGTGAGTATTTGGGATGGGAAATGGATCGAATTGCAAATTCGAAAGGGATAGGAGGGTGTAATTGCAAATTCATATCTTTAAAATAAACCAAAAAACAGAATAAAGGTGTAGCCTGATTTGCAAATTAAGTACAGCGACGCTGATACTGCGGTGTAGGGATCACACCTTTATTTTTTCCTCTTCGAATCTGAATAGTACCTAAGCATGAAGGATTCCTTCAATGTTCCATAACGATGAGTAAAGATCTAGAGGGGATCCTGTTTTTAAATCCATCAATCCTATGTTAAAATATTCTGTAGGACTGGATGTTTCCAGCCAATCCATCAATGGCTGCTTATCCTCCATTGATAACGGTCAAAAAGTTACTGTGAAAACCACCCAGACTTTCGCCAACTCGAAAGCTGGTTTCAATTCAATGAACTCTTGGATCAGAAAAAACCGGAAGGAACAGGATGTACCCTTGGTGATCTGTATGGAAGCCACCGGAAACTATCATGAGTCATGTGCCTTGTCTCTCTTTGAGAAGGGATATTCTGTATCCATTGTCTTGCCTACCAAGGCTAAAAATTATCTTCGAGCACTAGGCAACAAATCCAAAAACGACACCATTGATGCTCGGGGCTTAGCTCAGATGGGAGCCGAACAATGCCTTCCTATCTGGTCGCCTTTTGGCAGGTTTTTCTATGAACTCCGGTCTTTGACCAGACACCACCAAAGTTTGCAGGAACAAAAGACTGTTTCAAGAAATCAGCTCCATGCCATCAAAAACGGCATGTATTCCTCTAAGGCCGTTGAAAAGCAGTTGGATGGCATGATCAAACTGATCGACAAGCAGCTCGAACAACTCGAGTCCAGTATAAAGAATCATCTCCAATCCGAAGAAGAAGTCTGGGAAAAGGTCTGCAATATCTGTACAATCAAAGGAGTGGGATTACTGACCACGGCTATCGTATTGGCCGAAACCAACGGCTTTGAGCTTTTTGAAAACACCAAGCAACTGGTCAGCTATTGCGGATACGATGTGATAGAAAATCAGTCGGGCAAACACAACGGAAAAACCCGCATCTCTAAAAAAGGAAACTCAAGAATCCGGCGGGCGATGTTCATGCCGGCATTCCAGGCAATCACTTATCAAGTCAAGCCTTTCTACAACCAGTTCAACCGTACTTTCGAAAAGCATGGCTTGAAGATGAAAAGTTATGTTGCCGTCCAAAAGAAAATTCTAACCACCATCTACGCATTATGGAAAACCAACACACCATTTAGCGAGTCATATCAACCCAGAATATCCAAAGAACAGGAGCTGGAGCTTCCCTCTCCGGTCAGCTTTGCAAAAGCTGAAAAAAATAGTGCCGATCAAGTCGGCACTACACAAGGTAAACATCCAAGTGAACGATCACTGTATGCTTCCTCTCCGGTATCGTAAAGGTAAAAATTTTCAGAAAATCTCTTGTTTTAAAAGATAGTACCTACACCCAGCGTCCTAAGGAACTTCAACGTAAAAGCCAATAGCGGCCTTTACTATTTGAGGATCAAAACGTAAATTTCTTTTATGGGCGAAGCATATCAGATCAGAGATCAAGAACTGCCTTATTTTTTGACTTTCCAGGTCGTT
>DATIAI010000789.1:0-8141 GCA_035458065.1 Algoriphagus sp.
TTAAGAAGATAATTTTCACCTTATTTTGTCTTTTCAAGTTGACAAAAATAATTCACAAATTCCCCCTGACTTCCTCCACCAACTCCCTCATTCTTTCTTTTACCTCGGGAGGGGAAATGATCCGGACTTTATCCGCCATCATGATTATCCAGCGTACAAATCCTTCCAGAGAAGAGGTCATAAAGGTCATTTCCACATGATCTTCCAGTCTTTTTTCCATCACAAAGCCTTGATTGTACTTTTGTTCTCGTAGGTATTTTTCGGTGGAAAATGGCACCGAAACGACGATTTGGATCAGATTTTCCGTTGATCGGACTTTGTCTATGTAATCTTTCAAGGTGGGGTGGGCATGGGGATCGTAGGTTTCATCCAGCGTTTTAAGGCTATTGATACGATCCAGGCGAAAGGTCCTATAATCCCGTCTCAGTCGGCACCAGCCGATCAGGTACCACTGCTCAAGGGCGTAATAAAGGCCCACGCATTCCACATTTCGACTGCTTGTTATTTCCTCTGCGAACGTGGTATAGTTCATCGCCAACAATCTTTTGGAACTCAGCGCATCCAAGATCACCCGGAGATGTTCGTCTTTTCCTTTGAGCTGGAGTTGGTTTCGGTTTCTGAAAACAGCCACCAAAGGAGACAGCTGGTCAAGTCGGTCTTTTTCTGAGCTTCGCAAAACGGATTTGATCTTGAGCATGGCCGAGTGAAAATGCTCTGTGCTGCTGCGGTCGGAGAGTTTTTCGAAGATTTTCTCCGCCACCACAAAGGCCTGGGCTTCCTCTTGAGTAAACATTACTGGCGGTAGGCGATAGCCTTCAACTAAGGAATAGCCTTGCCCGGCTTCACCGATTACTGGTACACCGGCTTCCTCCAATGCCCGAACATCCCGATAGACGGTTCTCAGACTTATAGAAAAACGATTGGCGATTTCCTGCGCCTTAGTGACACGCTTGGATTGGAGCTGGGTGAGAATGGCTGTGAGTCGGTCGATCCGGTTCATGCTTTAAATTTTTTATAAAAAATGAAAAATACGAAAACCCTGCTGACATACTGTTGTCATTGGGCGGTAGTTTCTTTGAATCAATAAACAACCTAACCAATAAATATTATGGAAACTCAAGTGAAAAATGAAGTACTGATTTCAAGAGAACAATTACTGGCACACTGGCAGGGACACAGGGCTTTGACCCGCAGAACGATCGAGGCGTTTCCCGAAAAAGATCTGTTCACCTTTAGCATCGGAGGTATGAGAACTTTTGCTGTGCTGGTTTCTGAACTTTTGGGAATCGCCGGGCCGGGTGTGGTAGGTCTCGCGACTGACCAATGGAAAGAGCTGGATGAGCGTGATCAAGCTCAGGGAAGCAAAGAAAAATTGCTGGAACTTTGGGACAATACCACAGCTCAGATCGATCAATATTGGGCTCAGATCCCAGAAGGAAGATTTCAGGAAAAGCTCGTGGCTTTTGGGCAATATGAGGACAAAGGCTACTGCACGCTGTTTTATTTCATCGACAATGAAATCCACCACAGAGGTCAGGGCTATGTCTATTTGAGAGCTTTGGGAATTGCCCCACCAGCATTTTGGGAGCGATAAAACCAAAAAAAATCCCGGACAAGTCCAATGTCCGGGATTTTTTCTTTGAAATATTCCGAGTTTAATTACTCTGGGGTGCCTGATACATATCATTGTAAACGTCCTCATCCATACCCTTGCTGAATCGTCGAAGGTTGTATGTAAATGAAACCATAAAATATTGCTGTAAGACATTAGTCTGAATATCCTCTATGTAGGTTTCGGTGATATTTCTACGCACGTTGGCATTTTGCCCAAGTAAATCATAGACCATCATGCTGACTTCTCCGCGTTGATTTTTGAAGATTTTTTTACCCAAACTCATATTGATCAGTGAGAAATTGTTGTCAAAACCTTCGCTGAGCCCGGAGTTGATCTGGTGGTTAAGATCCAATCGATAGATAATTCCTGCAAACATGATCCAGTTGAAATTGACCCGAAATCTCTGCTGAAAGAATTTATCATCAAGACTTGGATTTAAAGTGTTTTCAACTCGGTTAAAAGAGGATCTTGACCAAATGTTGAAATCAATTTGGTCGCTAATACTGCTGTTGATAGAGAATCCAGTATTGAGCCGCTGGGAATTGTTAAATCCGATTTGATCATTCACTTGACCGGGTCTTCTTGTGATGCCTGCTCCGGCATTGAGGTTGAGCTTGGATTTCATAAAATCCAGGGGCATTCCATAGCTTAGCCATGACCTCATATCCCAATATCCGTCCAAATTGACTGGTTTGTTCAGCTGAGACCCTTTTTCAAGAATAATCCCATCCTGAATTTCAGTCGGTTCACTTGCAATAAAGGTGCTGTTACTTATGTAATTGTCCGCCAGTGAGGATTGGGCAAAAAGGAACCAGCTTTTGTCAGTATCCGGATTTTGGCTTCTGAAACGAAGCCTCAATTCCTTGCTGTAGGATTGACCTAAGTCTGGATTTCCTGTACTCAGCTGGAGCGGGTTGGTATTGTCGATTACAGGCTGAAGTTGACGAACTTGAGGTTCGTTGGTTCGGGTATCAAAATCCAATTGAAGATTAGTATTGCCACTGAATTTGTATTCAAATCTGACGGTAGGTAATACAGCGGTGAATTTTCTTTCCAAATCAAAAGGCTGAGGGAATTTCTGTTTGTTGTCCAGATTAGCGTCCTGGTACTGTACTTCAGTCTGCATTCTCAATTTTTCGTTGCTGTACTGATAGCCAATTTCAAATTCCTGGGTCAGATAATCGCTTTGAAACGCATTACTAAGTGCGGTGTCAAGCATCATATTCCCTGATTCAAAATCCCCACCTTCAACATTGAATATGAGTTGGTCTGAATTATTTCCCCGGTTTCCAACTTCATACTCAGCCTCTAATTGCCCATTTTTCCCTAAAGCTTCGGTAAATGAGACCCCTGCTTCCCAACGATTTCCTTGCCTTTCGCGAGTTGTTCTTTGGTCGATGTTTTCGTTTCGCTGTCCCTCTTCTTCGAAATAGATATTTCTTGCCTTACGATCAGATTCATCATTGTCCCAACCATTATGGAGAATGCCTTTGAAGGTAATGCTTCGACCAGGTTTTTTGAATTGATGACCATAGATTAACCGGTTGAAAAAGTCATATTCTTGGTATTGTCCGGTTTTCAAATTATTCACCTGGTTGATCAGGTTGGTTCCGTCTGTAGTTTCTCCAAAGAAAGAGGAATTTTCAGTGGAAGATTCAGCGGAAAATCGGGGGATGTAAAGAATCCTATTTCTTTCGTTTGGATTGTATTCCAAGCGGAGATTAGCTTGATGTTGGTTATTGATGCGGACATCCCTGGCTGTCTCTGTGTATTGTTGGTTCGATTCATCGGTAGTGACAAACTCCCTGAATTTGTCAACAATGCCAACATTTTCTCTTTTGGAATAAGTATAGCTGCCGGTTACTTTGATTTTTTCTGCCCAGAGATCAGTGTAGTTCAATCCCAGGATATTGGTAGTCACGATACCCTCTTGAGGTCTACCGTCGGATTGAGTATTTGCATCGCTGGTGTAGTTCAGCATATTCACATTGTTTGACAAGCCTGTGAAAGTAATTCGTTGGTCTTCATCAAATGCATTAATACTCGCCCCAATTAGATATCGGTCATCTGTTCCATACCCAGCCGTCGTCTTTCCAAATTGTCCTTTTCTTCTGTTGGCCTTAGTAATGATGTTGATGGTCTTGATTCTTTCTCCATCATCAAATCCGCTTAACTGTGATTGCTCACTTTTCTGGTCAAAAATCTCGATGCTTTGAATTACCTCTGCAGGTAGGTTTTGAAGTGCGGCCTGCACATCTGTTCCGAAAAAAGGTTTGCCATCGACCAGAATCTGCCCAATGTTCTCACCCTGAGCCTGCAAAGCTCCTCCCTCGGAAACCACTCCTGGAAGCTTTTCGATGAGAACTTGCGCACTGGCATCTTTCATTGTTTTGAAAGCGTCGGCATTGTACATCGTGGTGTCGCTTTTCTGAGTACCGGTCGATCTTCGGGTTGACACTACCACTTCTCCCAAGGCCGTGGCTTCTTCCTGAATACTGAGCGTACCTAGGTCGTAATTGGAATTGACTTCAATGGTCTTGAATACATTCTTATATCCTAGGTATTGTATTTTGAAAAGGTAATTGCCTTCCCGGACATTGGTCATTTCAAATTCCCCATCCATTTCTGAAATCGTGCCGTAGACCTGGGAGGAATCCGAAACCGAGAGCAGCAAAATATTGGCATAGGGAATAGGATCTTGTTTTCCATATTCAAAGACTTTGCCCTTGACGGAATACGATTGGGAGTATCCAACATTCACTGCGACAAAAGCAAAAAGGAAAAGAAATAGATATTTCATTGGGATTTGGTAATTCTAGGGAATGAGACTGGCAGAAAAACTCAGTCTTTGTTTGGTATTGGTTACAAAGAAAGATTCCCAGGATCAAATTCCCTTGTAATAATTAGCTGAGCGGTAGTTTAGGTAAATGAAAAGTCACCTAGCTGGAAAAAACAAAAAGTGTCTCCCATTCACAAAAATTGGCTTTTGTCTAAGAGTATTAAACTCTGACAAAAAATGTCAGAAATAATTGTTTGTTTTTTAGTCATCTCGATGTTTATAAAAGTAACATTTTTAACTTAGCTCCCGTAAACAGAATCAATTATGGAGACCGCGGAAAAAATCAGCATCACAACGAAGACTCTTGCCTCCGGCAATTGTCAGGTTAAATTTTTCGTAGAAGATGAGCAAAGGCCACAGTATGGATATTTGCTGGTCACGGAGCCAAAGCCTGTAGGGGATATCATCGAGGAAATCAAAATTCGGCTTGAAAAAAGAAGGATGGAAACCATGAATATCAATCCGTTTTTTCCATTGACACCAACATCTGAGGACAACAACTTTTACCTTTTTTCAGCATGAGTTTCTTGGCTTCAAATCTCCGGTTTTTGCGAAAGCAAAAAGGAATCACTCAAAATGACCTGGCTGATCAGCTGGATGTGCAGCGTACGATGATTTCTGCCTATGAAGACGGAAGATCCGAACCAAAATTGGTCACCTTACAGAAATTGTGTGATATTCTGGAGGTGGGAGTAGGAGAGCTTTTGGAGCATGATATTGAAAAACTGGGAAGAAAAGCCATTCAAAATCGTGGAATCAATATTCTTACCATTGCAACTGATGATTCCGAAAAGGAAAACATTACACTGGTTGGCCAAAAAGCTTCAGCTGGATATTTGAACGGTTTCGCTGATCCGGAATACATGGAGACTTTGCCCCAGTTTCATTTGCCAAATCTTTCCAGACAAGCTACTTATCGCGCTTTTGAGTTATCCGGAGATTCCATGTTACCCCTTGTTCCGGGCACAATTGTCATCGGAGCTTATGTAGAGCAATTGAATGAGATCAAAAGTGGCAGGACCTATGTGCTCGTGACCCAAACCGAAGGGGTAGTTTACAAGAGGGTTTTTAATTACCTGGAAGAAAACGGTAAACTGTTTCTAGCCTCCGACAATGAGCACTACAAACCGTATGAAGTCCGAGGAGAAGATGTGTTGGAAATCTGGGAAGCGAAAGCTTTCATCAGTACTGATTTCCCAAATCCGGGTGACAAAAAGAAACCACTGACTCTGGACGATCTCGGGGAAATGATCCGGGATATCCACGCAGATTTAAGAAGAATTAAAAGCTAAAGCCTAATTTTTTGCCAGCTGGACTTGGGCGCTTACACCAGAAGCAGGAAAATAAATTGTTCCTTCCCAAGTTTGACCTGAGTTAAAGGTGGACATGGATATAGTGGCACTTACATCGTTTGCGGAGCTATAATAATCCATAGTCAAATCGGAACCGTTTATTTGACCTGTACCTTCACCTGTCCGTTGATTTCCTAAATCGTATTCATAATAAGCTACATCGATACCGGTTTGACCAAAAGCGAATATGCTGACTTTTTCGCCGTTTAAGTATAGGTTCCATTCTCCGCTCAAATCCGGAATAAATTGCTCAGGACTCTGGCTTTCCGATTCCTGAAATCCTGCAGAAGTTTCTGCCTCAGGATTCGTATAGGCTGGTTGTGTTGTGTCCGCTGCAGTAGTTGAGTAATCGTACTCGGGATAGACATCCCCATCATCCGGAACACACATCCCCAATAGTACCAAAAAGCCTACAATGCCTCCCAGAACCCATAAAAAATTTTTTGCCCACCAGCTTTTGGGTTGAGGAATAGGAGGAACGAATGGTCTTGGGTTGGATTGGGGTTCAGGATTAGGTTGAGGTTTTGGTTCTGGTTTTTTTTCAATTATCCTCTCCAACACCTTAGTCAATTCTCCCACATCATAATTCCACCTAGAGCTGGTTAATTCCTGTGCATGTTTGAGGGACAATTCTTTTAATTCATCCGGCAACTCTTCTGCATCCGGCATCTCTGCGCCATTTACCAGAATCGGAATAACTCTGAGCTCACGTTTGAGTGCCTCAGCGATTTCTTTCCTTACCCAGTCATCTGGTTTAAGCAGTCTTTTTACTCCTTTGGAATCCGCCACCTTAAGCCAATGGGGACCAATCATTGCCAAAAGGACTTTACTTTCATTCAGAGCCTTTGCGATGGATTGATCAAAATTCAAACCTGCCTCAAGTGTTTCTACATCATAAAAAATATTTTCTTTACCAAAGACTTGCTCCAGCTTGTCCTTTAATCTGCCGGACTCACCTGAAGTATCCTCCCGTCTATAACTGATAAAAATCTTCCCATTTTCCATAAAAAACCCTGATTTACATCTTGTTTAAATATAAGTAAATCAGGTTGTTTATTGCAATAAGACGAAATGTTATTCTTTGAGAAGGTCTGCAAATCCGGATTTTATTTTGCTTACGGCATCAAATGAAGGATCAATGTTTACAACTCCTTTTCCGAGCTCATGCCAATACCCGTCTCCACAATCTATGTATGCACCACGCTTTTTACCCGGTTCTTCTTTTGCTATTTCATAGTGATAATCCGGGGTAAAGACGATTTTCATCAACTGTATTGCATATTCCCAATTGATCACTCTGGATTTCCCTGCTTTTTCAAAAATCACTTCCCTGTTAGAAAAATGAACGGTTAAGTTGCAGTCAAAAATTTCATCACCCTCCACCAATCGGTAATGGACATTGAGGGGTGCTTCTTTTTTGACCGTTTCATAGATCGCCTGAATCAGATCTTGGGCCATCAGTTGCCATTCTTCCTGATTTCCGGGGATTTTTACTCCCTCGTCTTTACCTTTTTCAAGTGGAGAAACTGTGATTCCACCTTCCTCTATGTCTTTATTGGTCCATTTGGTTTTGTCATAAAGCTGAATCAAGGGTTTAATCCACACCGGATTCAGTGGTCCTTTGTAACTGTAGTCATCATTGGAAGTAAATCCCTCGTCCAAAATCTCCTCTTCGGTCAAATCCTCACGCTCGGTATAGTGGAGATCCAAATTGGCACTTAAGTCCCCATTGGACCAATCCAGGGCTAGGCGGAAAACATGACTGTAAGGTGGTGGCACGATTCCTGAATCGTACTCTAAAACCAAACCTGTGAATGTGCTTTTTGAAAGGGTCATTGCGTAAGCTTTGCGCAAAAGTATGGTTTTTCGGGCAATTAAGTGGTTATTTTGCAGCCCTAAACCTTGTTTGATGGAAGAGCTGCTCGATCATATTTCCGCTGAGATTTACCAAAAGTCCTATGTCATCGTCGATAATTTTGTTGATGAGCATTTTAGGAAAGCATTGCTTTCAGAACAAATCGACCTGGTCAATCAAGGAAAATTCCGTCATGCTGCTGTGGGAAAAGGTGGGCAAAAACAAGTTCGTACCGAAATCCGAAGTGATAAAGTGCTATGGATGGACGCAGAAGAACTAAGTCCAATTCAAGCGGCCTACTGGCAAAAAATTGAGGAAATCCGAAAAGTGCTTAATCAGCGGTGTTTTTTGGGATTGCGCTCTTTTGAAGGACATTTTGCCCGGTATCCTGTCGGATCATTTTATAAGCGACACTTGGATCAGTTTCATGCGGTACCTCACCGTGTGGTGACATTGATTTTATATCTCAATGACTCTTGG
>DATIAI010000790.1:0-2120 GCA_035458065.1 Algoriphagus sp.
CGAATTTCCGATTTGACCTTTCTCAGGATTTGTCAGTTGTAGGTGGGGAGTTTTTAACTCCTTGAAGACTTTTTACAAAAAATAGCTGATCAGTTCTTTGGATGATACCTTTAAACGGTGCCTGGAAGTGTGAATCAAAAATTAGACAGATTCGCTACTAAATTCGCTACTAAATCCAAAAAATAAGCCCTAACTCTCATTATTTCAGATAGTTAGGGTTTTGTCTTGCAGAGGAGGAGGGATTCGAACCCCCGGTACCTCACGGTACAACGGTTTTCAAGACCGCCGCGATCGACCACTCTGCCACTCCTCTGTGCTGTGATCTCTCTTTTCGAGTGTGCAAAAGTAAGTGGATTCTGTTTTTATACAAACTCCTTCAAGGGTTTTTGTTTTAAGTGTCTGATTTTTATGGGTTAAATTTTTTAAGATACTTTTCAATCATAACACATTATTGCGGGGCCTCAAACTTTTCAGATTTCTGAATTCAGCTTTCTGCCTTTTAACCCTGTCACCTGAACCCTGCGACTCCTTTCAGATTTCTGACTTTAAACCTGCCAACTGCTTACTGCGACTCCCCTCTACTTCCTGCGACTAATTCCAGACTCCCTTCTAGTTTCAACCTTTCAGATTTCTGACTTTAGCTTTCTGATTTTAAACTTGCCAACTGATCACTGCGACTGCTCACTGCTCACTGCTTCCCTTCACTTCCTCAATCCATCGCTTCACTTCTTTTTCCAAAATTTCCAACGGCAATGCCCCACTTCCCAATATGGTATCATGAAATCCCTTCAGGTCAAATTGATCTCCAAGTTCGGCTTCTGCCAACTTTCTCAGTTCCTGTATTTTCAGCATGCCGATTTTGTAACCGGTAGCCTGACCTGGGATCACCATATATCGGCGTACTTCCGCCTGAATGGCCCCAGGGGCGATGGAGGAGTTTTCTGAGAAATACTTAATCGCATCAGCCTCTGTCCAGCCTTTGGAATGAATTCCTGTATCCACTACCAATCGGATTGCTCTCCAGATTTCGTTGACCAAGCGGCCAAAATCGTAGTAAGGGTTTTTATATCCGCCCATCTCTTTGGCCAAAATCTCAGAGTACAATGCCCAACCTTCCTGATAGGCATTGAAGCCGATCTGTGTTCTGAATTTGGGAACAGTTTCCAATTCCTGAGCAATGGAAACCTGCATGTGGTGACCCGGATTTCCTTCGTGATAAGCTACCCCTTCCATCGTGGATTTTGGCATGGCCTTCATGTCTGAAAGGTGGACGTAATATGTGCCTGGACGTGAACCGTCAGGCGTACCCTGATTGTAATGTTGGGGTGCTCCGGGCTGCTCACGAAAAGCTTCCACTCGCTTCACGACCAAATCCGCCTTGGGCAATATCCCAAAAAACTCAGGCAATTTGACCTTAATTGAATCCAGAAATGCAGTGGACTCGTCCAGGTAAGCTTGTCTTCCCTCGTCTGTATTTGGATAAAAAAACTGAGGATCGCTGTTGATAAACTTGAAAAATGCCGGCAAATCTCCCTCAAAACCAACCTTATCTTTGATGGCAAGCATTTCCTGCTGAATTCTTTTCACCTCATCCAGTCCGATCTTATGGATTTCATCGGCACTCAGGGAAGTGGTAGTTGAGGATTTTAACCTGTGAGCATAGAGGGCAGCACCATTCTCGTGGCGGCTGACTCCGGTTGGCTTTTCCTCCAGGTTGGGAAGTTCAGATTCCAGCCAAGCGATCAACTCTTCATAGGCTGGTTTGAATCCCGTGATTAAGGCATCTTTGACTTTGGTTCGGAATTCTTCGGCCTGTTCAGCGGTAATTTTTCCGTCCTTTTCAAGCTTTTCGATTTTCCCGAGTGCGTCTGTCCAAAGCGGTGCGCTGTCTTTTCCAGTAGTAAATGGCACTCCAGAAATCAACGCGGAAGACTGTTGAATGACATATTCATAGGCAAATTTTGGCGGTCGGATTCCAGCTGCGGTTTGCAGTTTTGCCCGCTCGAGAAGTTGATTGATTGCCCGTCCAGACTCCTTATACCTGGAAATCAAAGCGTCCATATCTGAAGCCTCATCCACTTTGTGAAAGTTGATCAGCATATTGGGCAACATCGTGTGTA
>DATIAI010000791.1:0-3647 GCA_035458065.1 Algoriphagus sp.
GAATTTACGAATTTAGATTTACGATTTAAGAGCCCTCTAGAGAGATTTGGAGGGCTTTTTTCTAGATTTTATATATGGATGAGGTTAAATTTCCACTTTTTCAAAAAAGTGGTAAAAGGGTTTTAAATCGATTTACTTGGCTTTTTGGGTCCATGATGAGTGGAATAATTATCCTTTGGGCAAATCAGAAATATCTTCAGATTGGCCTTATCGAAACGCTATTTTTGCCCATTGTTCTTTGTTCCATTTTTGTTTATTTCTTTTTCATCTTCTATTCCATCAATGAAAAAGAAAAACTTAATGGGAATTTTATAGGCTATTTGATTTTTCAAAAGGAAAGATAAAAGCAGCAAAAGAAGAATTTGACCTGAATCAAATTCAGAAGTTAGAATTTCATGCGTTCGATTATGATGGAGAAAAATGGGTAAATCCGAGATCTCCAGATCCGAAGGTTTCCAATGGCGAGAAAAATTTTGCTACCATTAAGTTCAAAGATGGAAGAGTTATCAAATTTTTCTTTCAGCAAGCCTATGGAAATGAATTTGAAAAGAAGATGCGAGATTTATTGATTTCATATCACCTACAGGATAAAATTTCTTTTTTGGCTCTTATTCAATACATCGGCATTTCTGATAATTATGAACAAATCCAGGAGTTCAAAAAGGATCTGGAGAAATTAATGGCATAATTCCATATGCCCTTGAATTCGCACTCATGGTAAAAATGAAGGCCGAAAAATTGAATCAAAAAAAGAAAGTACACTGTACTTACATAGGCCTAAGATCAAAATCTTATACTATTTGGAAATTTGAAATTGCCCTCCAGAGAGATTTGGAGGGCTTTTTTTTGTCATTTTCTTTATGACCGATTTCAAATTGAGATGGGTAATACATACTGCATAGAATCAAAAAAGCCTTCCTGTTCGGGAAGGCTTTTAAACATGTTTTATTCTTTTCCGATTAATTTAATCCCACAGCCTTGGCTGCATTGACATAGCCATGTCCATAAAATTCATCTTTACCTGGCTTGCCCAAATCGGTTGCTGAATTAGCCAGCCTGGTTTTCACTAAACCTGGCTGCATCATTCCTCCGCTGGCCTCAATCATCAATGCCACGACACCGGCAGCAGCAGGGGCAGCCATTGAAGTTCCTTGTGACCAACTATAGTTCCCATTGCTATTTCCCCTTACAGTGCTAAAGACCATATCAAAGGCGTAACAAGGATTCGTAATGGACACATTTGTCCCAACTACCGTACAGCTGCCACCGAAACCATCTACTACCAATAGACCGGCACTTCCACCAGGGGCGGCGAAGCCTACCAATGACTTGCCATAGTCAGTATAATAGGCAGGTTGGCTGAAATTGGTGTTACCCAATGCCCAGCCAACAGGTCCAGTAGAGCTTATAGAGATAACATGCTGGTTTTCTGCAGGGATCTTGTAAAGTTGTTTTTCACTATCGTAATTGGTAGCACCATTGCCTGCAGACACTACGACTGTTACTCCATTCTGGAATGCATAGCGGGTTGCCAGGTCATAGATTTTTTGAAGTTCACGAAATGCATCTCTGAATTCCTTGTCTTTCCACTCATCTCTGTAAGGAATAGTTGCTCCAAGACTCATGTTGATAACCTGAGCTCCAGCTCCTCCCTGTGATTCGGGAGTGGCAGCATAAAGGATTCCTTCCAAGATCCACTCAAATGCCCCTGAACCGTTATGTAGGGACTTTACTCCTATGATTGTAGCTTTTGGGGCTATACCCACCATTCCTAAGCCAGAGGCGGCCACGATACCGGCCACGTGGGTTCCATGCCAAAAGGTACCGACGTCTTGATTAAAGTTAAAACCAGGTACGGTGGAGATGGAGCTAGCAACATCCAGATTGGGTTGCAGATCAATGTGGGTGGAGTGAAATCCACCATCGATTACAGCAACTCGGACACCTTCACCGGTAAAACCATTTTCCCATGCTGCAGGGGCGTCGATGGACTGGGGAGCCCACTGAAATCCGTCAAAAAATGCACTTTGGTAGTCAAATGGTTCTCCGGTACTATTGATATCCTCCAGTTCAAGATTTGAATTTTCACTGAGTATTTCAGGTTCTTGAGTGTACTGTAGGATAAAATCCGGAGTGACTGATTCTACGGAACTGATAGCTCTGGCTTTAGTGAGAAAGTCAGGTGAGTTTGAAACTGCGACTGATACACCGATCTGCGGGAAGGATTTTACAATCTCACCACCGGCCTTTTGAATTTCTCCTTCGAGTAATCGGGAAAGGCTTCCACCTCTGTTGATAATCAAGTATCGTCCAGTGTATGTACCGACTCTCATATTAGAAAAATCAGTGATTTCGGGGAGCAAGCTTAAATTATACTTGCTGGTTTCTGATTCATTTTCAATTGCTGCTTGAGGGGTAGGATCATCTTGGACGATGCTACTTTCGCAGCCTGAAAACAAAATCCCTATTGCCAACAATAGGTTTAGTGGACTCGTGCTTTTTACATACCTCATAAGTTGTTTTGGTTTTTGTTGAAAAATTGGTTTAAAAATTATCGTTTGACCTTGAACAAATGCCAAATCCTTCCTTTTTAGTTGGGTTTTAGCATAAGTGATTGGGTCTTTAAGATAATAAATACCAATTACCTTTTTTATTTTTTTAAACAAATAAATAGGTCTGAGAAAAGTCTTTTTCTCAGGTTAAATCCACCTCAAGAACAAAATGTTACACATCCTGGGTTAACTACTCCGGATAAATCCCAACGTCAATCAAAACCGACCCAGGCTCAAGCGAAATCTCCTGGATGCTAAAATCTGCAGTTGCTACTTTCTCCTTTTCGGGCAGGAAGGAAAAAGGGTCTATTTCGACTTTCTTATGCTTTTTATCCCAAATTATCCCCGCCATTTCGAATTTGACAAACCACGAAACGAGAAGATTTTTCCAGAATCCCAAGTTATATCCAACCACAATTGACCTTTTGGTGAATCCCAGAATTTCGCAGGCCACTTCAGCTTTGGGATGGTAGATTGTGAACCTATCCAAACCCGTAATGACCAAGCTGATTTCAGAGTTTGAATAAGTTTTGGCTAAAAATTGGAGTTCCTGTTCAGTGAATTTGATTTCCATGGGTATAAAAGTTCTTAAAAACTGCAGTGATTTCTACCTGTAGAATTGAGGAAAATGTCCTTTATTCTTTAACGGGAAAAAAACATTTCAGCTAAAAGAAAGAAAAAGAATGCCGAAGAACTTGCTTTGGTCGGAACTAACTGCTTTTGTTATAGAAGATTGCCCGAGATAATACCAGTGACCAATTTTTGTCTTGATTACACCTCGTCAAGATCGGTGCACGGGAGTTATTAGTCTTTTAGGCTGAGGAGTAAAGTCGGCTCAGACTCTTCACTCCTCAGCCCCATCCAAATCATTATTTCGGTGGTCGAACTTGTCAAGACCAATACCTTATTTCCAGATACTGGTGCAGAAAGGATATTCATTTTTGATTTATTTCCATTGGCTTTTTCTGAAGGTGAATAGCCAATTTTTTGTAGCAATATCAAAGCGATTGTCCTTCTTTCTTTTATCGATTAAGATTTTGGGAATAATATGAATTCCCTTATTTTGAATGAGTTATTTTTAGTCTTCAACTATTG
>DATIAI010000792.1:0-3134 GCA_035458065.1 Algoriphagus sp.
ATGATTTTGTCAATAGTATCTTCTTGATAAGCCAATACTTCAGCATTTTCCAAGTTTTGGGCTTTAAGAATAGCGTCAATGGAATTAAACTCTCCCTCACAAAACCCGTGTTTGATCGCTTCAGAAACTGAGAAAGTGATCACTGAACCTGCCTCTGAAATTCCTTCGATAACGATCTTTTCATCAACCATTCCTTCAGCAATTTTTGGATTCCTACCCGTGGCTTCTGCGGTGCTTCGCATCATGGATCTCATGTAGGATTGGTATTTGTCCGGTGCGGCAGCCCCGTCGGCTCCATTTACCACAGTCGCCGCACCGATGCTGGATCCGGGAGCCATGTAGATGCTATCACAGGCGATAGAAATCAAGGCTCCGGCGGAGGCAGCGTCTTTGTTGATGAACACATAGATAGGAATTTCGCTTTCGAGAATCTGGGTTCGGATTTCATCCGCATCAGTCACCACACCACCATAAGTGTCCATTTCAATGACAATAAGCTCAGCTTCATTTTTTTTAGCTTCCTCCAAAGCAAGCTTTACCCGCCGGTTCATTGCCGGATCGATATCCGCATCGATTTTGAAAGTGAATACTTTTTTGGGCTTTTCCTGGGCTGAAAGAGAAAAGCTGAGCAAGCCGAAAACCAAAAAGAAGAAATAGCGAAGTCGCATTTTGAAATGGGGATTAATAGGAAAAGATAAGGATCACTCAATCAATACGCCAATAATTTGTTTGAAGATTCCAAACTGGGTTTATCGAAATCCTGGGATAGGAAATTAAGGTGTGAAAAAGCCTTCAAGCGCCATTTCTAGCATAATTCTTGTGAAATGTATCTTGAAATTTTTCATTTATTTCAATCAATATCCCCGATTACGATGATTTCCAAGTTCAAATTCCTCAGTGCACTCCTTGCGGTTTTGGTTTTAACTCTTTCTTATTCAAAAGCTTCCGAGTTGATCGCTGGTGATTCGATCGGAATTGAACGGATAGGGGACAAAACCTTCATTTTGCATAAAGTGACTCCACAGGAGACCCTTTTCGCAATTTCCAGAAAGTATCAGGTTCCTGTTGGTGAAATTCAAAACGCGAATGAGGCGCTGAAACAGGGGTTAAAAATCGGTCAAACCATCCGGGTTCCATACATTGAAAAGAATGCGGTTCCTTCCGGATCCACTTTACATAAAGTAAATCCAGGCGAAACACTTTTTTCAATCTCCAAAAAATATGGGGTTTCGGTGGATTCGCTCAAGCAATGGAATAAACTGTTAGGAAATGACCTGAGTGTAGGGCAGGCCTTGATTGTGAAAGAGACAGGATTGGCAACTAATACTTCCCCTGCCGTAACCGGTCCAACTGTGGCTGCTACGACAACTGTAGCCACTACTCCAGCTGTCATTGAAAATCAAACCAAATCTCAGCCGAAAGTAGTGGAAAAAAAGGTGGAAGAACAGAAGTCCAAACCGGAAGTCACCAAACCTCAGCCGGAATCCATCAGAACCTCTAATCCGACTACAACCACTGTTGCCAACACAACTCCGATAGCTCCGGGTGAGTGGATTTCACACACCGTAAAACAAGGAGAAACCTTGTTCTCACTTTCGACTCAGTATAATTCCAGTGTCGAGGATCTGATCAAATGGAATGCTTTGACCTCCAACAACCTTCGTTCGGGTCAAATGATCAAAGTTGGAAGAGCACCGGAAGGTCCCTCTACTGTTCCGGTGATCGGAACTCCAAAAGTGGCTGCTTCTTCAGCTGAAATGACTGTTGAGCCAACTGCGGAAAACACCTCAGGAGGATTTAAAAACATCACCGAAACCGGTCAGGCTGAATTGATTGAAGGCACCGGGGGTCATAAAAAATATCTGGTTTTACACCGCTCCGCTCCTGTAGGCAGCATTATGCGTGTGAAAAATGAAGAAAACGACCTCACGATTTTTGCCCGTGTGGTTGGAACATTGCCTGAAACCGGAGATAATTCCAAATTGGTGATCAAACTTTCTCAGGCGGCATTTGATCAATTGAAGGCAGTGAATCAGCGATTCCCTGTAGAAGTCCTTTATTAACCAAAACTCAAAGGGGCAAAACGAACTTGTCGAAATATTTTTAATTTTTGGAAAAATCCCTCTTCAATAGTTTGAAGAGGGATTTTTTTGTCAATTCGAAAAAGGGTCCGGTCGCTTGTATGGGAAGTCATTCGGCTTGGCTTTGTAAATGGTCAACCGTACCTTTGTCACTCTAGGCCAAATAATGAATAAAGTCCAGCTTTTCTTTCATCACACCTTTCGGTTTATCTGGAACGCCATTTTCATCATTTCTTATCCGATTTTGGCGAGTTTTGGATTGCTTTTTATTGGGCTGACTTTTCTTTTTTCAAAGCTTTCGCAAGTGCTAACCCGAATCAGACCTGAAGGAAACAAAGTCATTTTGAAGGAAACAGAGTGGGAAACAATGCCATTTTCCAATGATCTACTTGAAGCGAAAGTTTGCAAACAGATCATGTTTGGACCTTCGGGATTTAAGCTGAGAAGAAAGGATGGAGTGCCTTCTGTCCTGGAAGATTACGTTTTTGGAAACAAAGTCAGGGTTTTGGAAGAAGGCTACATTCTGGAAAAATGGAATACCCTGGAGTCGAAAGACATGCCTGATTTCGACATTTGCCTTTATGATCCCGATCAGGATTCTCTTAGATCATTGACCCAAATCAAATGTTTTGACTGGCATGTTTCAGAAAAAGTGGATAATGAACTTTCCTTCAAATGGTTTGACGGAAC
Organism: Algoriphagus sp.; assembly: GCA_035458065.1. Taxonomy (GTDB): domain Bacteria; phylum Bacteroidota; class Bacteroidia; order Cytophagales; family Cyclobacteriaceae; genus Algoriphagus. Next base: position 2,772 of record DATIAI010000792.1, read on the forward strand.
ACAGGGCGGTGAAGTGAAAGTGGCGCTTTGATGCAGAATCTGAAGGATTTTTTGGACGAAAAAGTCGAGCAATACAATCAACCGGGATTTATTCCGAATGATCCGATTTCTATTCCCCACCGCTTTTCCAAAAAGCAAGACATTGAGATCTCAGGATTTTTTGCAGCTATTTTAGCTTGGGGACAACGAAAAACTATCATCAACAAATGCCTGGAACTTTTCCAGTTGATGGACAATGCTCCCCATGAATTCCTTTTGAATCATCAGGAAAGCGATTTGAAGCCTTTTTTGACTTTTAAACACCGGACTTTTAATGATGTCGATACTTTGTATTTCATCCATTTTTTGGCTTGGTTTTACAGA
>DATIAI010000793.1:0-4648 GCA_035458065.1 Algoriphagus sp.
ATCCCCACCTTTTTACCTTGAAGGTCTTCAATTTCCTCACCTTGATACCGTTCTACCTGAGCTTGAAAAACATCTAAAGTCGCCAACGTATCAGCCTCGGCACTGTGGGCATTTTCGAGGGATCTATTGCAATAGAACTTGTATGCAGCGGTGAGATTTCTTTTTTCCATCAGGAAAAAGATCTTTTGTGCATCAAGTAAATTCCTGTTTTCCAAGTCAAAATCAATTCCAGATCTCAGAAATTCCTCAACCAGAAGGGGAATGTCATACTTCAGTACATTGAATCCGCCCAGGTCGGCAGTGCCAATAAACTGCTGGATTTCCTTGGCGATATCCTTGAAAAAAGGCTCGTTTTTCACATCCTTGTCGTAAATCCCATGGATAAGAGATGCTTCCAAAGGAATCGGGATGCCGGGATTCACCCGTTTGGTGTAGATTTCTCTGCCCTCATTTGGGTGGAGTTTTACAATCGAAATTTCGACGATTCTATCTGTGCCGACATTGGTGCCGGTGGCTTCAAGATCAAAAAATGCAATGGGGTTTCTTAGATTAAGCTTCATTTTTGTTGAATTTTGCTTTCAAAGGTTCCAGATCCAGGTTGTCGTAATTTCCCGAACTCATCAAAAGCAGGTTTGTATTGGTGTAATTCTGAGTCAAAAGATACTCTTTTAAAGCCTGACTTTCTGTAAAAAGCATCAAGTCCGGACGTTTAAATCCTTCCCGGAGTGTAGCCTCATCCATAAGTTCCAATTTTTTCAGGGCAACAGCATGAGGATTTAAATATATCACAGCCACGTCTGTCGCATCCATGGCGTTGGCATAGTTGGGAAGAAATTCCTTGTTCAAAGATGAATAGGTGTGAAGTTCTTGGACAGCTATAAGCCTTCGCTCAGGAAACTGATTCTTCACAGCATTGACAGTTGCTTTGAGTTTGGATGGTGCATGTGCGAAATCCCGAAATAGAATCCCGGACTGACCCGAGGCCAAGATTTCCTGACGTTTTGCCGCTCCCTTAAAAGTGGGAATTGATCTGTAGAATTCAGAAGTGGAAATACCCAGAGCTCTACACACCTCCATTGCTCCCTGAAGATTTTGCAAATTGTGCTCTCCAAAGATTCCAATTTCCAATAAACCTAAATCCGTTGGTAGATAGGTAATTCCATTTTCTATTTCAGCCGGATGAGCGTGATAGGGAGTTTTTTTACCATTGGTCTGGCTTTTTTCTGCTGCTTCCTTCACCAGTTCATCCGACTCACAGTAGATTAATTCGCCGCTTTTGGGTGTCTGATCCATGAGTTTCGAAAACTGGGATTTGTAATCATCGAAATCCGGAAAGACATTGAAGTGATCCCAAGCAATCCCGCTAACCAAAGCTATGTCATGCTTGTAATGGAAAAACTTTGGAGTTCGGTCAATCGGTGAAGTCAGGTATTCATCCCCTTCGATCACGATAATTGGGGCGTCAGAAAGTCGCACCATTAGGTCAAACCCTTCGATCTGTGCACCGACCAAGTAATCAAAATCCACCTTTTGGTCTTTGAGGACATGCAGGATCATGGAGGTAATGGAAGTCTTTCCATGAGAACCTGCAATCACGACTCGTTTTTTATTCTGGCTTTGGTTGAAGATAAATTCTGGAAAAGAATAGACCGGAACTCCCAACTCTTGGGCACGGATTAATTCAGGATTATCAATTCGGGCATGCATTCCGAGGATAATTCCATCCAAGCCAGGAGTGATTTTCTCAGGAAACCAACCATAAGAAGCAGGCAGAATACCAGCATTCTCAAGTCTCGTCCGGGAAGGTTCGTAGATCTCGTCATCAGAACCGCTGACCTGATAGCCTTTTTGAACCAAGGCTAAGGCCAGATTATGCATCACTGCTCCGCCAATGGCGATGAAGTGGTATTTCTTCATAATTGAAAAAGGTGGGATAAGCTTTACCTGCCAAACTTAAAAATAAAATACGGGTGCTCAGGGGTTAACCTTTTTTCATTTTTCAGATTTTTTGAGCGGGAGGGTTTTTGGCTATTTTCGGGCTCAAATTTTCCAGATTATGTTGGATGACAAGTATGCCTATTTGATTCTCTCGCTGCTCTATATGCTTGCTTGGCTGGTGGTATATATCAATAACCCTTGGAAAAGCGGCATGATTAAGGTTGGAGCGATTGGAGGAATCATGGGCGTAATTGCAGAGGTTTGGTACTTTCAGGATTATTGGAGGCCTCCGACATTGTTTGGAGTCGGTATTGTAGGTATAGAAGACTACATCATTGGCTTTGCCATGTTTGGAGTCGGTGGATACATCCATTCATCTTTCACCCGAAAGGAGATAGATTTTGATCGGCAAACCAAAGCCAAGAATAAGGATTTCTTTTATCTCTGGCTGATCGGATGTGCAAGTCTGACAGTATTTAGTCTTATTTTAAAGATTCACTCAGGATATGTTACTTTTTTGACTTTCATGGCTTTATCCATTTATATCTGGATCCAAAGACCGGACTTGATTTACCTTTCTATTGTCTCGGGACTAGCTACTATGGCGATTACCATTGTCATTTATTACATCACATTTCAAATCCTCTATCCCCATTTTTGGGACACCTATGGGATGTTGGATGCGCCGATTTTGGGTCAAAAAATCATCGGAATCCCACTCTCTGAGATTCTATGGCATTCCAGTTGGGCCGTGCTTTGCTCGATGTTTAGAGGTTACCGAAACGGAGTTTATTATAAATAAAATGCCTGAGGAGGGCCTGATTCTTGCTGAAGAAGGTATGTTGATAAGTATTGTAAAACTTGTTCAAAACTCTTCCTTTTCAGCCGATACATTTGTTATATGACCGAAAATACCAACCAACCAAGAATCATTCGAAAAAAGCCTTTTCACGATAATCCAACCAGTTTTCTGGGCAAAGTCCCACCTCAGGCGGTGGAATTGGAAGAGGCCGTTCTTGGTGCTTTGATGCTTGAAAAAGACGCACTGACCAATGTGATCGACATTTTGAAGGTAGAAAGTTTCTACAAGGATTCGCATAAAGTGATTTTTCAGGCGATTTTGGATCTTTTCACCGAAAGTCAACCCATCGATTTGTTGACAGTGACCACCCAACTCCGAAAAAACGGAGCATTGGAGATCGCAGGTGGAGCATTTTATGTGACAGAACTGACTTCCAAAGTTGCTTCTGCTGCCAATATTGAATATCACGCCAGAATAATTACCGAGCAATCCATTAAGCGTGAGTTGATCCGCATTTCCGGTGAAATCCAAAAGGATGCCTTCGAGGATACCACGGACGTTTTTGAGCTTTTGGATAAAATGGAGCAGTCTCTTTTCGAAATTTCTGAAAAGAATATCCGGAAAAATTACTCCGACATGCGCTCCATCATGCGGGAAGCAATCATTGAGTTGGAGAAAAGAAAGCTCCAAAAAGACGGTTTGACGGGTGTTCCTTCAGGTTTTACAGCCTTGGACCGAGTGACTTCTGGTTGGCAAAAATCCGACTTGGTGATCATTGCAGCCCGACCGGCGATGGGTAAGACGGCATTTGTACTTTCTGTTTTGAGAAATGCCGCAGTGGATCACAATCGGCCAGTGGCAATTTTCTCTTTGGAAATGTCATCCGTTCAGTTGGTCAACCGACTGATTTCATCGGAAGCTGAATTGGATTCAGAAAAAATCAAAAAGGGTTCACTGGCTGATCACGAATGGGCCCAATTGGTGCACAAAACCGCCAAGCTATCTAAGGCGCCGCTTTTTGTGGATGATACTCCCGCTTTGTCGATCCTGGAATTGAGGGCAAAATGCCGAAAACTCAAAGCTCAGCACGATATCCAAATGGTCGTGATTGACTACTTGCAGCTGATGTCCGGTGATTCGAAAAGTGGAGGACAAGGCGGTAACCGGGAACAGGAAATCGCCAGTATTTCCCGTGCATTGAAAAAGATTGCAAAGGAATTGAGCATCCCGGTGATCGCACTTTCCCAGTTGTCCCGAGCTGTGGAAACCAGAGGCGGGGACAAGCGGCCACAGCTTTCGGATCTTCGAGAATCGGGTGCGATTGAGCAAGATGCCGATATGGTTATGTTCCTTTACCGTCCTGAATACTATGGAATAACTCAGGATGAAGATAACAATTCCACAGCAGGAGTCGGTGAAGTCATTATTGCCAAGCACCGTAACGGTTCGCTAGAAAATGTGAAACTCCGATTTATCGGTAAATACACCAAATTTACTGACCTGGATTCAGGCATCAGTTATGGTTCAAACCAATCACCTGAAGTGTCTTATTCTCACAAGTTTACATCGAGTGCTTCAGGCTCTGCCGCCTTCGACAGCGGACAGACGATCAAGCTAGGTAGCCGTGCAAATGAGGATAACATCGATGATGTATTCAAATCAGATAATGGACCGGCAGGGTTTTAAAAGTCTATGAAGGGAATAGTTCTTAATCGCCAATTAGATTCAAAAATTGAATTCGTAACAGTACCTGACCCCGTCTTGAAAAGCGGTGAGGCACTGATTCGAATCAAATCCGCCTCGCTCAATCACCGTGATGAGTGGTGTCGTCAGGGACTTTACCCCAATCTTTCGGATGGGGTAGTCCTTGGCTCGGATGGGGCAGGAGTTGTGGAAAAAGTGAGTGAT